>NZ_JBHXRX010000018.1:8473-138829 GCF_042714995.1 Streptomyces sp. NPDC058665 | reverse complement strand
GCACCGCGCGGTGTGCGCGGTGCGACCCGGCCGTCGTGACGTCGGGCAGGTCCGAAGTGACCGACCGGGAAGCCGATCAGACGAGGTCGAACCGGTCCAGGTCCGACACCTTGTGCCAGGCCGCGACGAAGTCGTTCACGAACTTCTCCTTCGCGTCGTCGCTCGCGTAGACCTCCGCGACCGCGCGCAGCTCGGAGTTGGACCCGAAGACGAGGTCGGCGCGGCTGCCGGTCCACTTGACCTCGCCGGTGGCGGTGTCGCGCGCCTCGAAGGTGTTCGCGTCATCGGACGTCGCCGTCCACTCCGTGCCCAGGGCGAGCAGGTTGACGAAGAAGTCGTTGGTCAGCGACCCGGGGGTGTCGGTGAGGACGCCGAGCGACGACTCCTGGTAGGTGGCGCCCAGGACGCGGAGACCGCCCACGAGGACCGTCAGCTCGGGAGCGCTCAGGGTCAGCAGGTTCGCCCGGTCGAGCAGCAGGAACTCGGCGGGCAGCCGGTTGCCCTTCCCGAGGTAGTTGCGGAATCCGTCGGCGGCCGGCTCCAGCGCCGCGAACGACTCCACGTCCGTCTGCTCCTGCGTCGCGTCCGCGCGGCCCGGTGTGAAGGGGACCTCGACGTCGAATCCGGCGGTCCTGGCCGCCTTCTCGACGGCCGCGGCTCCGGCGAGCACGATCAGGTCGGCGAGGGAGATCCGCTTGCCGCCGCCCTGGGCGGAGTTGAACGACTCCTGGATGCCTTCGAGGGTGCCCAGCACCGTCGCCAGCCGGTCGGGGTCGTTGGCCTCCCAGCCGCGCTGCGGTTCGAGACGGATACGCGCGCCGTTGGCGCCGCCGCGCTTGTCGCTGCCGCGGAAGGACGAGGCGGACGCCCAGGCGGCGGAGACGAGCTGGGACACCGGCAGGCCCGAGGCGAGGACCTGCTCCTTGAGGGAGGCGATGTCGGCGGCGTCCACGAGCTCGTGCGTCACGGCGGGCAGCGGGTCCTGCCACACCAGCGTCTCGGCGGGGACCTCGGAGCCGAGGTAGCGCACGACCGGGCCCATGTCACGGTGGGTCAGCTTGAACCAGGCGCGGGCGAAGGCGTCGGCGAACTGGTCGGGGTCGGCGTGGAAACGCCGCGCGATCTCGTCGTACGCCGGGTCGGCGCGCAGCGCCAGGTCGCTCGTCAGCATGGTCGGCGCGTGGGTCTTCGACGCGTCGTGCGCGTCCGGTACGGTGCCGGCCCCGCCGCCGTCCTTGGGCCGCCACTGGTTGGCGCCCGCCGGGCTCTTGAACAGCTCCCACTCGTAGCCGTAGAGGATCTCCAGGAAGCTGTTGTCCCAGGTAATCGGGGTGTTCGTCCAGATGCCCTCAAGGCCGCTGGTGATCGTGTCGCCGCCCTTGCCGGTGCCGTGGCTGTTCTTCCAGCCGAAGCCCTGCTTCTCGATCGGGGCGCCCTCGGGGTCGGCGCCGACGTTGTCCGCCGGGCCCGCGCCGTGGGTCTTGCCGAAGGTGTGGCCGCCCGCGATGAGGGCGACGGTCTCCTCGTCGTTCATCGCCATGCGCCGGAAGGTCTCACGGATGTCGCGCGCCGAGGCGAGCGGGTCCGGAGTGCCGTTCGGGCCCTCGGGGTTGACGTAGATGAGGCCCATCTGGACCGCGCCGAGGGGGCTTTCCAGGTCACGGTCGCCGGTGTAGCGCTCGTCGCCGAGCCAGGTGGTCTCAGGACCCCAGTACACGTCCTCCTCGGGCTCCCAGACGTCCGCGCGACCGCCGGCGAAGCCGAAGGTCTCGAAGCCCATGGTCTCCAGGGCGACGTTGCCGGCGAGGATCATGAGGTCGGCCCACGAGAGGCTCTGGCCGTACTTCTTCTTCACCGGCCACAGCAGACGGCGGGCCTTGTCCAGGTTACCGTTGTCCGGCCAGCTGTTGAGGGGGGCGAAGCGCTGCTGGCCGGCGCCGGCGCCGCCGCGGCCGTCGCTGATCCGGTACGTGCCCGCGCTGTGCCACGCCATGCGGATGATGAAGGGGCCGTAGTGGCCGAAGTCGGCGGGCCACCAGTCCTGCGAGGTCGTCAGCGCCTGCGCGATGTCCTGCTTCACGGCCGGCAGGTCGAGGGTCTTGAACGCCTCGGCGTAGTCGAACTCCTCACCGAGGGGGTTGGCCACGGCGGGGTTCTTGGCGAGGATCTTCAGGTTGAGCCGCTCCGGCCACCACCCGTGGTTTCCGCCGCCCTGGGTCGGATGAGGGGCACGTCCGTGTGCGACCGGGCAGCCGCCCTCACCCTCCGACTTCGCGTCTACGACGATTGCATCATGGTTCTCAGACATGGGAATCCTTCTGGACCTGGCGGATCACGGTGCTCGGTGCGGCCGGGAGCCGTCACACGCTGTTTCTTGGCTGTCGACCGGAACCGATCCTACGATGGACAGAGTCCAAGTCAAGAAGTGAACTAAAAGTACATCCGGTAAAAATCCGGCCAACTGGGCATCCCCGTGCACGTCTCGGGGTCCCGCCGACACTGAACAGGTGAACCGATATGAGCGACCTGCTGGAGCGACTGCGAGGGCGTGGCTGGCGGTTGACCTCCCAGCGCCGCGTCGTCGCGCAGGTGCTCGACGGTGACCACGTGCATCTGACGGCCGACGAGGTGCACGCGCTCGCGGCGCGGCAGCTGCCCGAGATCTCCCGGGCGACCGTCTACAACACCCTGGGCGAACTGGTCTCCCTCGGTGAGGTCATAGAGGTCTCCACCGCGGGCCGCGCTATGCGCTACGACCCCAACGCCCGCCATCCGCACCAGCACTTGGTGTGTTCCGACTGCGGTACGGTCCGCGACGTCCACCCGGGCGGCGATCCGCTGGCCGGCCTCCCCGCGGCGGAACGTTTCGGCTTCACGGTATCCGGGGTGGAGGTCACGTACCGCGGGCTCTGTCCGTCCTGCGGTGAGAGACGGCGAGGCGTGTGAGGCCCCGCGCCGTCAGCGCGTCGTGGTGATCATGCCGGCGTCGATCGTGACGTCCGCGCCCGTGATGTTGGCGGCCCGTTCGCCCGCCAGGAAGGTGACCAGGTCGGCGACCTGCTCGGGGGTGGTGAAACGTCCGAGAGGTGTGTCCTCCACGGCGGAGGCGGCGACGTCCTCGGCCGGTGTGCCGGTGGCGCGCGACATCGTCTTCGCCATGCCGCTCTCGCCGAGCCACAGGTCCGTGGCCACCGGGCCGGGGCTGACCGAGACCACGCGGATGCCCTTCGGGCCCAACTCCTTCGACAGGCTCTTGGCGAGGTTCGTCAGGGCCGCCTTGACCGCCGAGTAGTCCGGCACCAGCGGGTCCGGCAGGAACGCGTTCACGGAACCCATCATCACGATCACCCCGCCGCCCCGTTCGACCATGGCCGGGACCGCCGCCCGCGTCGTACGCACCGCCGACATGAAGCCCAGCGCCCATGATCTGTTCCAGTCGTCCTCGGTGACGCTGAGGAACCCGTCCGGGCGGGGAGTCACCGCGCCGACGCCGTTGAACAGGATGTCGACGCCTCCGCGTGCGACCGCCGCCTCGACCAGGGCGGCCGGCCCGGACGGCTGGGTCAGGTCGCCCTGTACGAAGGTGGCCCTGCCCGCTTCGACCAGTTCTCCGAACCCGTCGCTCAGCGATCGCGATCCCCCGACGACGTGCGCTCCGGCGCCGGTGAGAGCGCGCGTGACGGCCAGCCCGATCCCCTTGCCGGCGCCGGTCACCACGGCGGTCTTGCCACCCATCTCCATGTCCATCGCCGTACCTCCTTCCTGGCGATCACGTCAGACTTCGGGTTGCGACTCTTCGAGGCGCCACAGATAGAGGCACGCGAGTGTCCGGTAGGGGCGCCACGGCTCCGCGAGGCGCTTCACGTCCGCCGGTGCCGGAAGTCCGGGCAGGTGGTGGAGTCTTCTGACCGCTTGACGGATCCCCAGGTCACCGACGGGCAGGACGTCGGGCCGGTGCAGATGCCAGATCATGAACATATGTGCCGTCCACGCCCCGATGCCCTTCACGGCGCTGAGCTCGCGGATGACGTCGTCGTCGGGGAGATCGTGCAGACGGTCGAGTTCGAGCTCGCCGGAGAGGATGTGCTCGGCGAGCGAGCGCAGGGAGTCCGTCTTCGCGTGGGACAGGCCCGCGGCGACCCGCAGCGCGTCGGGATCGTCGTCCAGGATCTGGCGCGGTGTGGGGGGCCTGCCGCCGAAGCGCTCGATGAGTTTGCGGTAGATCGCGCGCGAGGCGAAGGCGGAGATGTTCTGGCCGGCGATCCCCCTGATGAGGACGCCGTAGCAATCCGTCGGCATCTGCGGATCGTTCGACAGCGACGGACGCGGTGGCAGGGAGGGGCGGGGGCCGCCCCTGTGGTCGATCTCGTCGATGACCGAGCCCAGTGCCGGGTCCGCGCGGCGCAGGTACTCCTCCGGTCTCCTCACCGTCTGCCTGGTCATACATCCAACGTAGGGCTGTACGGGTGCCGCCGCGCGCCGGGAACGCGGCCCCTCGGGGGTGTACCGCGTAGCCCCCGGGGGCTACGCGGTACACCCCGTAGCCCCCGGGGGCCGGGCCCGTCAGGCCGGCTGGTCCGCCGGCTCGGGCGAGAAGGACGCCCAGAGGTCGAGCTCGGCGGCGCGGGAGCGCAGCGACTCCCGGATGCCCTCGACGGAGTCCGCGCCGACGGCGAGCCGCAGGGGCGGCTGCTCCATCGCCGCAACGGCCATGATCGTGTCCGCCACCGACTCGGCGTTGCCGAAGGCCGAGGCGGGCAACTGGGAGAAGCGCGCGAGGAACTGCCCGACCGTCGGCGCGTACGCGTCGCTCGGGGGTACGACGTCGAGACTGGTGGCGAACTCGGTGGCGAAGAGCCCGGGTTCGACGATGGTCACCTTCGCCCCCGTGGGGGCGAGTTCATGGGCGAGTGCTTCGCTGGCCAGTTCCACGGCGGCCTTGGACGCCGAGTACAGACCCGATGAGGCCCACGCGAGCTGGCCGTTGACCGAGGAGATCTGCACGATCCGGCCACGGGACGCGCGCAGCGTCGGCAGTGTGGCGCGCAGGACCGTGAGATTCCCGAGCACGTTGGTGTCGAAGAGCGCCCGCGCCTTGTCGCCGTCGATCTGCTCGACGGCACCGAACAGACCGTAACCGGCGTTGTTCACCAGTACGTCCAGTCCCCCCGCGGTGCGTACGGCCTCGGCCAGGACCCGCTCGGCTTCGGGCGCGGTGATGTCCAGCGTGACCGCGGTGACCTGCCCGTGCGGTGCGTGGTCCGCCAGTTCGGCGAGCCGGTCGCTCCGGCGGCCGACGGCGATCACCTGGGCGCCCGCGGCGAGCGCACGCTCGGTGACGAGGCGGCCGATGCCCGAGGTCGCGCCGGTGATGAGCCAGGTTGATGCCATGTCGGGTACTCCCTGTTGAGGGCCGTGCGGTGTGTACGGCGCTGTGGGTGCGGGACGGCGGGGTGCCGTTCCGGGCCTCCAGCAGAACGCCGGCGGACACCGCTGGTGGCCCCGGAGATGGCCCACCTCGTCCTGGGATCCGGAGGGCCACCTTTGCCGGGGCTCCGGGCGCCGGAAGGAGGGACCCTGAAGGCATGGAGCGGAACGAAGGGCTCAGCGATTTCCTGCGCGCCCGGCGCGCGGCGATGGATCCGGAACCTCTCGGGCTGCACGACACGGCGACGCGGCGGGTCCCCGGGCTGCGCCGGGAGGAACTCGCCGCACTGGCCGGCGTGAGTGTGGATTACTACACCCGTCTGGAGCAGGGCAGGCCCATCACTCCGTCGGACTCCGTCCTCGAAGCCCTGGCGAACGCCCTGCGGCTCGATCCGGCGGAGCGCAGCTATCTGCACGCGGTGGCGCGCCCTCGGACCGGTGGGCGCCGGCGCGCTCCCCGTACGGTTCAGAAGGTACGCCCGGGGATCCACGCACTGCTCGCCCGGCTCGAAGGGACCCCTGCGCTCCTACTGGGACGCCGGACCGACATCCTGGTGACCAATCGGATGGCGCGCGCCCTGCTCGCGGACTTCGACGCGATGCCGTCGCGGGACCGTAACGCGGCACGCTGGATCGTGCTCGACGAGGCGGCGCGGTCACTGTTCGCCGAGGGGTGGGAGAAGGTCGCGTCCGAGTTCGTGGGGACGCTGCGGATGGACGCCGCCCGGCACCCCGACGACAGCCGCACCGCCGAGCTGGTGGGTGAGCTGTCCATGAAGAGTGAACGCTTCCGTCGCTGGTGGGCGCAGCAGAAGGTGGTGCAGTTCAGCTACCACACCAAAAAGCTCCACCACCCGGTGGCCGGCCGTCTCACTCTGCGCACCGAGGCGCTGACCTTTCCCGGCGACCCGGACCAGACGCTGCTCACGTTCCTCGCCGACCCCGGCTCACCGTCGGACGAGGCCCTGACGGTGCTGTCCGTGTGGGCGGCCGACCACAGTGGCGCGGGCGGCGGAAAACCGCCCCGGGCGGCGCCGTACGAGTGAGCCGCGGTGGCGCCCCTCGTATGAACCGAGCGCACGAACTAAGCCAGGTCCCGGCTCTTCCTGACCCTGTCGCGGTGCGCGGCCTGCTTCGCGCGGTTGCCGCAGAGCGCCATGCTGCACCACCGGCGGGCGCGTCCCCGGGTGTGGTCGACGAACATGAGCGTGCATGCCGGACCCTCGCACGCCTTGACGTACGAGAAATCCTCCTCGCTGAGGAATCTCGCGAGCGCCTCTCCGATCGGCAGCAGCAGCGACTCCGGCGAGCGCCAGCGGCGCACCGTCCGCAGCTCAAGACCGGTGGCGCCGACGCCTTCCGCGACGGCGAGTTGAAGGAATCCCTCGTCCCGCGCGAGCAGCCGGTTCAGTGACGCGAGTTCGGCCACATCCGCCGCGCCGAGGGGCGTGCCCCTGTGTTCGCGTACGAAGGCGCGGAACTCCTCGCGCAGGCCCCGCGCCTGGGCGGCGACGCTGTCGAACTCGCCGGGCAGGGCTCGCTCGCGCAGGGATGCAAGCGTCTCGGGCGACACCAGCTCCGCCTGCTCCAGCCACGCCAGCAGGCCGTCACCGTCCTCGATCCAGTCGATCGGTGTGTCGACATCCGTGGCGACGGAGTTGAGGAAGTCCAGGCCGAGCGTGTCGGCCAGGAACAGCGCCGGAGCGTCCTGGGCCATGCGGCCACCCCTTTCCCTGTCGCGCGCGAGCGCGTGGCGTCAACTCTCGGACGAGAGCGTAACCCCCTTGAGTCACGTTGACAAGTTACCTACAGAGTTCCTAACCTCACTGATGGCAGCAGGCCGGTTAGCACCGAGCACTACGCCGACCTCAGGATCCCCGACCCACGTCGGGGAAACACGTGGGACGAATAACCCTCCCACTGGCAATTGAGCAGTTACATGGAGCAGTCCCGAAACGGAGACGGCCGGGGGGCCGTCGTCCGCCTCCCCGAGAAAGGTGAACGTCATGACAGACATCGCATACCGCACGGCCGACGTGGACGGCCTGAAGGTCTTCTACCGGGAGGCCGGGGCGCCCGACGCGCCCACATTGCTCCTGCTGCACGGCTTCCCGTCGTCGAGCCACATGTTCCGCGACCTGATCCCGCTGCTCGCCGACCGGTTCCACATCGTGGCTCCCGATCTGCCCGGCTTCGGCAGGTCGGACATGCCCGCGCGGAACGACTTCGACTACACCTTCGAGCACCTCACCGACGTGATCGACGGCCTGACCGAGGTGCTGGGCCTGGACCGGTTCGCGCTGTACGTCTTCGACTACGGCGCGCCCGTCGGATTCCGGATCGCCACCCGGCACCCCGAGCGGATCACAGCGATCGTGTCGCAGAACGGCAACGCGTACGAGGAGGGGCTGAGCGAGAACTGGAACCCCGTGCGGGCGTACTGGAAGGACCCGTCAACGGCCAACCGGGAAGCGATCCGGACGCTCGTGCAGCCGGAGACGACGATCTGGCAGTACGAGCACGGCGTCCCCGATACGACGCGGGTCAGCCCGGACGGATACGGCCTGGACAACCACTACCTCGCACGCGACGGCGCGCACGAGATCCAGCTCGACCTGTTCCTGGACTACGCGAGCAACGTCGCCCTGTATCCCACGTTCCACGAGTACTTCCGGACGAACAGGCCGCGGTTCCTGGCGATGTGGGGCAGGAACGATCCGTTCTTCCTGCCCGCCGGGGCCGAGGCCTTCAAGCGTGACATCCCCGACGCCGAGGTCCGCCTTGTCGACACCGGCCACTTCGCCCTGGAGACGCACGCCACCGAGATCGCGACGGCGATTCGCGGCTTCCTCAGCAGCTAGCCGGCCCGCCTGGAACCCGGGTCCCGGTTCACCGGACCGTCGCCCCTTCACGCGCCCGCTCCAGACGGATCACAACGCCCTTCGACGTCGGCGTGTTGCTGACGTCGGCCACGCTGTCCAGCGGCACCAGCACATTGGTCTCCGGGTAGTACGCGGCGGCGCAGCCGACGGCGGTCGGGTAGGCGACCACGCGGAAGCCATCGGCGCGGCGCTCGATGTCGTCGTGCCAGACGGTGACCAGGTCGACCTGGTCACCGTCGCGCAGGCCGAGACTGTCCAGGTCGGTCTGGTTGACCATCACGACGCGGCGCGTGCCGTGGATGCCCCGGTAGCGGTCGTCCTGGGTGTACGGGACGGTGTTCCACTGGTCGTGCGAGCGCAGCGTCTGCAGTACGAGGTGGCCCTCGGGCGCGTCCAGCATCTCGAACGCGTTCCGGGTGAAGAGCGCCTTCCCGACGGCGGTGGGGAACACCCCTTCGTTCACCGGGTTCGGCAGCAGGAAACCACCGGGCCGGATCGCCCGCGCGTTGTAGTTGTCGAATCCCGGTACCACCCGGGCGATCCGGTCCCGGATCGTTCCGTAGTCCCCCTCGAACTCCTCCCACGGCACGGCGACCCGGTCCCCGAGCGTCATACGAGCCAGCCTGCTGAGGATCGCCACCTCGCTGAGCAGCTGTTTCGAGGCGGGCTCCAGACGTCCGCGGGAGCTGTGGACCTGGCTCATCGAGTCCTCGACGGTGATGAACTGCTCGCCGCCCGCCTGGATGTCCTTCTCGCTCCGCCCGAGCGTGGGAAGGATCAGCGCCGTGTCGCCGCAGACCGTGTGCGTACGGTTCAGCTTGGTCGAGATCTGAGCCGTGAGACGGCAGCGGCGCAGCGCCTGCTCGGTGACCGGGCTGTCAGGAGTGGCCCGTACGAAGTTGCCCGCGAGGCCGAGGAAGAACCTCACCCGCCCGTCGCGCATCGCCCTGATGGAGTCCACCGTGTCCAGACCGTGCGCGGCGGGCGGCTCGAACGAGAACTCGCGGCCGAGGGCTTCCATGAACGGCTCGGGCATCTTCTCCCAGATCCCCATGGTCCGGTCGCCCTGTACGTTGCTGTGGCCACGTACCGGACACGGTCCGGCCCCGGGCCTGCCGATGTTGCCGCGCAGCAGCAGGAAGTTCACGATCTCCCGGATGGTGGCCACGGCGTGCTTCTGCTGGGTGAGCCCCATCGCCCAGCAGACGACGACGCGTTCGCTCCCGAGGACGGCGTCCCGCAGCCGTTCGATCCCGGCACGGCTCAGTCCGGTGGCGCCGAGGACGTCGGGCCAGGAGACGGTCGAGCGGATGTGCTCGGCGAAGTCGGAGAAGTCCTTGGTGTGCGAGTCGATGAAGGCCCGGTCGAGCACGGCGCCTGGCCTGGCGTCCTCCGCCTCCAGCAGGAGCAGATTCAGCGCCTGGAAGAGGGCGAGGTCGCCACCGAGGCGGATCTGCAGGAACTCGTCGGCGATCACGGTTCCCCGGCCCAGCACACCGCGCGGTTTCTGCGGATTCTTGAACCGCAGCAGGCCCGCCTCAGGCAGCGGGTTGATCGCGACGATACGGCCGCCCCTGAGCTTGGCCTGCTCCAGTGCGGTGAGCATCCGGGGGTGGTTGCTGCCGGGATTCTGGCCCAGGATGAGGATCAGATCGGCGTGGTGGATGTCCGACAGGCTCACACTGCCCTTGCCGGTGCCGAGCGTCTCGTACAGGGCGGCGCCGCTCGACTCGTGGCACATGTTGGAACAGTCGGGGAGATTGTTGGTCCCGAAGGCGCGGGCGAACAGCTGGAGGACGAACGCCGCCTCGTTGCTCGCCCGTCCCGAGGTGTAGAAGACGGCCTCGTCGGGCGAGTCCAGGCTCCGCAGCTCGTCGGCGATGAGCCCCAGCGCCTCGTGCCAGCTGATCGGCTCGTAGTGCTCGGAGCCCGGCCGCTTCACCACGGGTTCGGTGAGCCGCCCCTGCTGGTTGAGCCACAGGTCCGATCTGGCGCCCAGTTCGGTCACCGAGTGACGGCGGAAGAACTCGGGGGTGACGCGCCGTGTGGTCGCCTCGTCGTTGACGTGCTTGGCGCCGTTCTCGCAGTACTCGTTGCGCTTCCGGCTCCCCGGCTCGGGGTCCGGCCAGGCGCAGCCGGGACAGTCGAAGCCCCGGACCTGGTTGAGGTTCAGCAGCGTCAGGGCGGTGTGCCGGGCGGAGGCCTCCGCGAGTGAGTAGTTGAAAGCGTGAGCGACGGCGGGAACGCCCGCCGCCCATTTCTGGGGCGGAGTGATCTCAGGTTCGTTCTCGCCCGATTCCCCGGCCGGTCGCCTCTTCACCCGGATAGCCTTTCGCCTCAGCCTGTCGGCCAGTTGGGGACGTGCGGATTCTTCTGTCCTGAATTCGGCCGGACATGGCTGCCGCTGATCGCGCCGCGCCATTCTCCGGTCTCGCGCCCCTGGCCCTCGATATATTCCTTGAAGGATTTCAGGTCGTTGTGCACCCGGCGGTGGACGACGCCGAGCACGTCTCCGGAGCGCTCGACGAATCCGCGCGGCGTGAAGTCGATCCGCAGCGTCACCCGCACGCGGTCCTCGGCCAGCCGGAGGAACGTCACGGTGCCCGAATGGCGCGGTCGCCCCATGCTTCGCCAGCTCACCCGGTCGTCTGGGCGCTGCTCCACGATCTCCGCGTCGAACTCGTGGGTCATCGGCCCCAGTCGGGTCACCCAGTGGGTCATCGTGGACCGCGGCCGGTCGATCCGTTCCACGCCGTCCATGAAGCGGGGAAAGCTTTCGAATTGCGTCCACTGGTTGTAGGCCACGCGGACCGGAACGTCCACGTCGGAGGAGACTTCGATGGTGCTCATGAATGTCCCGATCCCTCCGCGCCGGATGGTGGCGGTCGACCGACAAAAGCCGGGCCGAAAAGCCCGACAGTCAGAGAGCCTAGGGAAACGTGTCCGGGTCCGCCCGCCGAAATGCGCTGATGGTGCGGACTTCAGGCTCGGCCCGGGGCCCGCGCGGCGCCCGCGGGGTTTTCCGGTACGCCCCAGGCGACCGCGATCATCGCCATGTCGTCCCCCAGCTCGCCGCCCGCGTACGACAGCAGGTCGCCCAGGAGGTGCCGGAGCATCACGGAGGGGCCGCCGTCCGATCACACGGCCGAGCGGCCGGCCACCGCCGCGCGTTCGGCGAGGGGGTAGAAGTCGCCCTCGCCGTCGCGTGCCTCCGAGACCCCGTCGGTGTAGAGCAGCAGAAAGTCACCACGGCGGAAGGGGAAGATCTCCTCCACGTAGGACGCCTCCCCGAGGCCGCCGAGTCCCAGGGGCGGCGCCGGTCTGCGTACGAGGAGCGGCGTCGCGGCGGCCTCATGGATCACCAGCGGCGGAGGGTGACCCATGTTGACCACGTGGACCGCCTGCTCGCCGTCCGGGATGTCGGCCACCAGCGCCGTGACGAACCATTCGCCGCTCTCGTCCTGCGCGTGGTCTCCAGGCAATCAGGGCCCCACCAGCGATCGGCGGGAGCTTGAAAGCCGTGAATCCTGACCAGCTACGCATATCTCCTGAAAACACCATTCCCCGACGCGGCCGAACCGTCTCGCCGGGCACGGACCGGGCGCGCGAGCCCGAAGCGCGCCACCGGGTTCTAGGCTGGATCCGTAAGCGGACGCATGCGTCCGGTTGAGCGAGGTGAGAGTGATGGCGGACGAATGTCTCAGACTCTGCGCGCAGACGCGCTGGACAACCGCGAGCGCATCCTCGGCGCGGCGCGGGAACTGCTCTCCGCCGAGGGCCTGAACGTGCCGACGCGGAAGATCGCCCGGAGCGCGGGGGTGGGACCCGCGACCGTGTACCGCCGCTTCCCGACCAGACAGGACCTGATCGCCGCCGCCTTCGCCGACCAGCTGCGGGCGTGCCGCACCATCGTCGACGAGGGAGCCGCCGCACCCGACCCGTGGGAGGGACTGTGCCTGGTGATCGAGAAGATCTGTGAGCTGCACGCGCGGGACAGGGGCTTCACCGAGGCGTTTCTGTCGGCGTTCCCCGCCGCCATCGATGTCGCCGGCGGCCGGGAGTACACGGTCAGGGCTGTGGCCGAGCTGGCCCGGCGAGCGAAAGCTACGGGGCGCCTGCGCGCCGACTTCGTGCTGGACGACCTCATCCTGATGCTGATGGCCAACAAGGGGATCCACGCCTCGACGAACGAAGCCCAGGTCGCGGCTTCCCGGCGGTTCGCCGCGTACGTCATCGAGGCGTTCGAGGCACGCCCCCGGCAGGCGCCGCTCCCACCGGCACCACGCGATTCCAGCGCCCGGGGGCGGCCTTGAGGTAGGAATCAGACGGCGTGATGGGCGATCAGGCTGTTGGCGCAGTCGAGCAGCGTCTGCCGTGTGGGCCGTGGCCGCCAGTCGAGTACGCGGCGCGTCTTGTCCGTGCTGTGGCGGTTGCGACGTCCGAGCGAGGGGGTGATCTCGCGCAGCGACGGGTCGCGGAACCGGGCGGCGAGACGGACCGCGAAATCCGGGATCTGACGGGTGGGGACCTTGCGGCCGTCATCGCCGAGTCCCTCGCGGAGGGTACGGGCCATCTCCACCATCCAGGTGAACTCCCCTGTGGCCAGGAAGCGTTGACCCGCCGCCTCCGGTGCGGTCATCGCCCGGACATGAACGTCCACGAGGTCGCGGACGTCGACGATCTCCAGGCCGATCCGGGGCACTCCGGGCATCTTTCCGGTGAGCATGCGCGCGATGATGCCGACGGAGCCGATGTTGTCGGTCGTGAGGACGGGGCCGAACACCGCGCCGGGCAGGACGGTGACGAGTTCGGTGGGCCCGTCACAGCGGTCCATGAAATCCCACGCGGCGCGCTCGGCGACGGTCTTCGAACGGCGGTACGGGATGAGGGTCGGGTCGTCCGGGTCGGTCCAGAGGGTCTCGTCGGTCACGCCGGCGGTGGCGTAGGAGGAAGGGCTGGCGGCGTTGGCCGCCGAGGTCATCACGACGCGCTTGACGCCCGCGTCGGTCGCCGCGCGCAGGACCCGCAGCGCGCCGTCCCGGGCCGGGGTGACCAGATCGGCGGAGGCGTCCGTGTTCGCACCGAGGGGGGAGGCGACATGCAGGACGTAGGTGACGTCGCGGAGGGCGTCCTCCCAGCCGTCGTCGGCGGTGAGGTCCGCGACGGCGAACGTCAGCCGTCCCGCCGGGTCGACGGCGCTCGACACCGCCTCGGTGACGGCCTTCTCGCGGTGCGCGCCGCGCACGGTGGTACGGACGTCGTAGCCGCGCCGCAGAAGCTCGGTGACGCACCAGCCGGCGATGTATCCACTGCCGCCGGTGACCAGAACTGTCTCAGCCATGACTGCCTCCATGGTGCGGGTCGTGTGACAAGATGAAGCGGAGACCCCTCCGATACGGGTCCAACATAACGGAGGGGTCTCCGGTATTCAACTCGGACGGGACGGATGACTGACACAGAGGCACCGCGACCCAGAAAGACCCGCAAGGACGCGCTCGGTAACCGGGACCGGATCCTCACCGCCGCGCGCGAGGCCCTCGCCGAGTCCGGCGGGGCGTCGCTCACCGCGATCGCGAAGGCGGCGGGGGTCGGCATCGGCACGCTCTACCGGCACTTCCCCACCAGGGAAGCGTTGGTCATGGAGCTGTACGACCACGACATCCAGGAACTCATCGACCTGGCGCCCGCGCTCGTCGCCTCGTATCCGCCCCTGGAGGCCCTGCGACGCTGGTTCAACGAGGTGGCCCGTTACGGCAGGCTCAAGTACGGCGTCGCCGAAGTCGTCCACGCGGCGACGAACGGCGGTCTGGACGACGAGCACTACGAGCCCTTCCTCGCCGCCATCGCCGTTCTGCTCGCCGCGGGCGCCGCCGACGGCTCCCTGAAACCGGGGCTCGACCCGGAGGACGTACTGCTCCAGCTCAGCGTGCTCTGGCGCATCGACCCGACCCGCGACGGCGGGACACGCTCGGCCCGGATCCTCACGCTCATCACCGACGGCCTCCGGTCCACACCGACGCCACCGCCCGGCTGAGCGGGGGCCGGCGCACCGGAGAACGGCCGCCCGCGTACTGGCCGGTAGAGATCTATGCGGGGCAGGGTGCCCGCCTCTACCGTCGGGGCACCGTTCCCGGCCCGCCTTTACGGGGCGGGCGTCCCGTCGTACTCCCCGCGCAGGAGGTCTCATGTCACCCCCCACCCCCCGTCGTTCCAGAAGCAGACTCGCCGTCCTTGCCGTCGTCGTGGGCCTGGGCGCCGCCTCGTTCACCGCGCCTCCTCCGGCCGTCGCCGCCGGCGACGGGGCGAGCGACGGGGACTACCTCGTCGGGCGCGGGATCGCCGATGTCACCGGTGAGGCCGCCGAGACCGGGATGATGGGGTATTCGAGCTTCGACCAGAAGACATCGGGCATCCACCAGCGCCAGCGGTCACGCGCGTTCGTCGTCGCCGACCCGGCGACCGGGAAGCGCGTGGTGTACGTCAACGCCGACCTGGCGATGGTCTTCCAGTCCGTGCAACAGGGCGTCGTCTCACGCCTCAAGGAGCGCTACGGCAGCCTGTACGGCGACGAGAACGTGCTGCTGTCCGCCACCCACACCCACTCGGGTCCTGGCGGCTACTCCCACGACGTCGCGTACAACCTCTCCGTTCTCGGCTTCCAGAGCGGCACCTACCGGGCCATCGTCGACGGCATCGTCGAGTCCGTCGTCAAGGCCCACGAGGATCTGAAGCCGGGCACCATCAGCCTGGGCACCGGCACGCTCACCAACGCCAGCGTCAACCGTTCCCGTACCGCCTTCGACCGCAATCCGGCGGCCGACCGGGCGGCGTTCCCCGGAGCCGTCGACCCCGCCATGACCGTGCTGCGGTTCCGGCAGGGCGGCAAGGACGCCGGGGCGATCAGCTGGTTCGCCACACACAACACCTCGATCACCAACAAGAACACACTCATCAGCCCCGACAACAAGGGCTACGCCTCCTACTCCTGGGAACACGACCTGGAAGGTGTGCGCTATCTCGACAACACACCAGGGTTCGTCGCCGCCTTCCCCAACACCAACGCCGGCGACATGTCCCCCAACCTCAACCTGAAGCCGGGATCCGGCCCGACCGAGGACGAGTTCGAGAACGCGCGCGTCATCGGCGAGCGCCAGCTCGACAAGGCCCGCACGATCTACCAGGACGCGAAGCCGGTCAGCGGCGGTGTCGACTCCCGGCTCGCGTACGTCGACATGGAGAACGTGACGGTGAACGGGGCGTACACCCCGGACGGGCAGGAGCACCGCACCTGCCCCGCCGTCGTGGGCGCGTCCACTCTCGCGGGCAGTGTCGAGGACGGCCCGGCGATCCCCGGCTTCAACGAGGGCACCCGCACCCCGATCGCCTCCATCATCGAGGCGCTGCACATCGACACCCCCTCCTGGCTGGCGACGTGCCAGTACCCGAAGGCGAGCCTGGTCCCCACGGGCCTGCTGAGCAACGTGTATCCGGTCACCCCGAAGATCCTGCCCCTGCAGATCATGAAGATCGGCGAGCTCCATCTCGTCGCCGCCCCGGGCGAGTTCACCATCACCTCCGGACTCCGCGTCCGCCGCACGGTGGCGGAGCAGCTCGGTGTCCCGCTCGACCGGGTGCTGCTCCAGGGGTACGCCAACTCCTACAGCCAGTACGTGACGACACCGGAGGAGTACGACAGCCAGCAGTACGAGGGCGGCTCGACCCTCTACGGCCGCTACACGCTGCCCGCCTATCAGCAGGAGTACGCGCGGGTCGCGGCGTCCCTGCGCGAGGGCACCGAACTCGACCGGGGTACGGCGCCGCCGGACGAGTCGGGGCGTCAGTTCAACTTCCAGACCGGTGTGGTGTACGACAACCCGCCCCCCGGCACCGCGTTCGGTGAGGTACTGACCCCGCCGGACGCCTCGTACGCGCGCGGCCGGACCGCGACGGTCGAGTTCGCCACCGGGCACCCGAAGAACAACGTCCGCCGGGGCGGCACCTTCCTGGAGGTGCAGCGGCTGGTCGACGGCAGGTGGGTACGGACGCTGGACGACGGCGACTGGCGGACGAAGTACCGGTGGACGCGCATCAACGGTCTCACCGGCACGTCGAAGGCCACCGTCACCTGGGACATCGGCGCGGACACCGCTCCCGGGACGTACCGGATCGTGCACCACGGCGACTCGAAGAACCTCCTTGGGAAGATCACGCCGTTCACGGGGACGTCCCCCACGTTCACCGTCAACTGAGGGCTGGGCCCTGTCCGGCGCGGGGCCGGCGGCGGACGTACGCTGCCGGCCCCGCGGCGGCGGGGCCCGCTGTCCGCAGGCACGTCGCCGTTCACCCGTTCGGCCCCCGCGCGGCCGTATCCCCCGTGCTGACAGCACCCCCCGGTGCCCGCCGCCCGCATGATGGGCCGGTGATCAGTGTCCTCTTCGCCGTGCTGACATCGATCAGCAACGCCTGCGCCGCCGTGCTCCAGCGGCGCGCCGCCTCCACCTTGCCCGACTCCGAGGCCATGCGCCTGTCGCTGATCAAGCATCTGCTCACCCAGCGGGTGTGGCTCGCCGGTATCGCCCTGGTGATCGTGGCCGCGGTCTGCCAGGGGGTGGCGCTCGCCACCGGCCCCATCGCCGTCGTACAGCCGATCTTCGTCATCGAGCTGCCCCTGACCCTGCTGATCGCGAGTTACGCCTTCCGTTCCCGGCTGGCGCCCAGCGCCTGGTCGGGCGTGGCCGCGGTGACCATCGGCCTGGTGCTCGGCCTCGGTGCGTCCGCCCCCACCGGCGGCACCGAGACCGTGGAGGGTCTCTCCTGGGTCCCGGCCCTGATCATCACCGGGGCCTTCGAAGCGGTGGTGATCGCCGCGGCGCTCCGGACGCGGGGGAACGCGCGTGCCGCGCTGCTGGGACTCGCGGCGGCCTGCGCGTACGCCCTGACCGCCGCGCTGCTCAAGGACGCCGTGGCCAGCCTCGACCAAGGAGACGGTGCCGAGGCGTTCTTCACTTCCTGGCAGCTGTACGCCACCGGCGCCGCCGGAATCGGTGCGCTCTATCTCCTCCAGAACGCGCTCCAGGCAGGCTCCCTCGTCGCCTCGCAGCCGATGCTGACGCTGGGCGACGCGCTGATCAGCATCACCTACGGGGTGACGCTGTTCGGCGAGAGCGTACGTACGGGCTGGTGGCTGCTGCCCGAACTCGTCGCGGTCGCCCTCATCACGGCCGGCTGCGTCGAACTGGCGCGCTCTCCCCTGGCGTCGGGCGCCTCGCCGCGCAAACGCCGCACGCGCTGACGGATGCCGGGCAGCGCCCGCGGCGTTCAGGTGCCCTGGGCGATGTCGGTCAGAGCGTCGAGACGCGTGGGCACCCAGCCGAGTTCACCGCGGGCCCGGTCGCCGGAGAGCTGCTGGTCGAGCGCGAACGCCTCCGCGATCGGACCCATCCGCCGCACGGCCTCCTCAAGGGTCAGCGGCTCGATCTTCCCCGGGACTCCGGCGGCCCGGCTGAGAGCCTGGACGATGTCCGCCAGCAGGGGGTTCTGGCCGCCGGCACCGATGTAGACGGAACCCGCGGGGGCGTTCAGCGCCAGGACGTACAGCTCGGCGATGTCGTCCACATGGACGATGGCCCAGTGGTTGGAGCCGTCCCCGATGGAAGGCACGGCGCCGGCGGCCCGCCCCGGCTCGACGAAGTACGCCTGCGACAGCCCGCCGTGACGGCCGTAGACCAGTCCCGGCATCACCACCACAGGGCGCCCCCCGGTCTCGGCACGGGCGAGCACGCGCTTCTCGTTCTCCAGCCGCCAGGCGGTGACGGGCGGCGGGTTCATCGGGGTGTTCTCGTCCCCGGTCCCGTCGGTGTCGCCGTACACCCACGCCCCGCCGGTGTGCACGTACGGGCGGCTGCCCGCACCGTCCTGGAGTGCCTCCGCCGCGGCGCGGT
Organism: Streptomyces sp. NPDC058665; assembly: GCF_042714995.1. Lineage (NCBI taxonomy): Bacteria > Bacillati > Actinomycetota > Actinomycetes > Kitasatosporales > Streptomycetaceae > Streptomyces > Streptomyces sp. NPDC058665. The sequence continues at coordinate 120,579 of NZ_JBHXRX010000018.1, read as the reverse complement.
CGATGCCGGCGGTGTCCTCGGTGTACTCCACCCCCAGGTGGATCACCCCGTCGGCCTCGCCGGCCGCCCGCCGGAGGATGTCGGTGTCGCTCAACGACCCCGCGACCGGGGTGGCACCCAGGTCGGACACGGTGCGTGCGGAGTGCTCGCTGCGCGCGAGCGCCGTCACCTCGATGCCGTGCCGGATCAGGGCCTGGATGGTGGGGCGGCCGAGGTAGCCGGAGCCGCCTGTGATGAAGACCTTCATCGTCCTCACGGTCCTTTCGGGTGGTGGCGGGAGATCCGCCGGTCCTCAAGGCTCAGCCGGTCGTGGAGGTCACGCCACTCGGGGAAGGCGTGGCACCAGGCTGGTTCCTCCGTTCGCGGGACCGGTGCGTGACAACCCCGGCGACAGGGAACGCTGGAAGCTGACCGCCGGGCACGAGACCACAGCACACCGGAACACGGGGGAAAGATCATGACGGCGACGACTTCCGTACGCACGCCGCGAGGACGGCATACGAACCGGTGGCGAGCGGGCATCCCGCTCGCCGCGCTGGCAGCTCTGACCGTGGCCGGGTGCGGCGGCTCCGACAAGACCGATGGGGCGGGCGGGACGGGCGGGGCCGACACGGCTCCCTCGGCCGAGCCCGGGACCTCGAAGTCCCCTTCCGCCCGGCCCACTTCCGCGCGGCCGTCGGTGTCGGCGGCGGACGGGAGTGATGTCGGGGCCTGCGAGGACGGCAACTGCGAGATCGCGGTGAGCGAGCCGGTGACGTTCCCGTTCAAGGGGCAGAGCGGTCCGGCGACACTGGCCGTGACCGAGATCGGCAAGAACAAGATCGAGTACACGATCAAGTCGGGCAACGGCCGGTCCCAGGGCGGGGCGACCGGCCCGGGGCAGGGCTGCATCACGGTCCTGCGCCCCAACGGCAGCGGAAACTCCTGCGGCGGACTCGGTGCGGCCGAACGGCCGGACAAGGAGCCCGGCGCCGTGGTGATCCAGGTGGCGACGGGCGAGAACGGTACGGCGATCGTGCACATCGTGTCCGGCTGACGCGGCATTCCGGCCGGCCCGGTCCCTTCCGGGATCGCCATGTCCCGTGATCGCGGCGTCAGTCCAGCGTCGCGTAGACGATCAGGTTGTTCACCGGGTGGCCCTCGGCGTCGAACTCGCCGTCGCAGGTGATCAGTCGCAGGGCGTGCTCCTGTGTCGGGCCGTAGACCTTGTCGGTGGGGAACGAATCCTTGCTGACACTCTCGGAGCCCGTGACGGTGAACCGCGCGGACTCCCCGAGGCTGTTGCCGACCACGATGTCGGCGCCTTTGGCGACCTTCTTGAGGTCGTGGAAGACGGCCCTGCCGAACCGGGTGTCGTTGTGGCCGATGATGACGGCGGCGCCGGGCTCACCGGGCGCGGCACCGCCGGTGTACCACCCGGCGGTCATGCCCTTGTCGGGCGGCGGCACTTCGACCGTACCGTCGGTGTTGAGACCCAGCTCCATCAGTGAACTCCGCACGCCGATGGAGGGGATCTCGACCTCCACCGGAGCCGCGGGCCGTCCAACTGCGGCCGGGGTACGGGGAGAAGCGGATCCGGTGCGCGCGGCCGATTCCTCGGAGGCCGTGCCGGGTACGGACGAGCAGCCGGTCAGCAGCAGGGCAAGGACCGCGGGTACGACGCGGGTGAGGCGGGCGACGCGGGCAGGGGACACAGGGGGCTCCAGAACAGGACCGGTGGGACTGGGGGGCCTGTCGTCGGAACGGACCCTCGGTACTTACGAGATGGCGCCGCCCGGCGAAGGACGGCGCCACTGTCGTGCCTGGTCAGACTTGGCGCCGCCCGGCGGAGCGGCGGCGCACCACGAAGGTGCCGGCGCCCGCGAGCAGCAGCGCTCCGGCGGCCGAGCCGACGAGGGTGGTCGTTCCGCTGTCCGCGGCCGGGGCCTCGCCCGCGGCCACGCCGCCCCTCGGGGCGGGCTTCTCGCCGGCCGAGGCCCTCTTCGCGGCATCCTGTTTCGCCTTCTCGTCGGCGGTGAGCTCCCGCGGCCCGCCGTCCTTCGCGGCCTCGGCCTTCTTCTCCGCGAGGGCCTTGTCCTCCGCCGCCTTCTTCTCGTCGGTGGGCGGCTCGTCGGCCGCCGACGTGAACGGCCTCTGGGCCGCCTCGGAGGCGACGGCCGTGGAGACCGGGACGAACATCGCGCCGGCCACGACGGCCGGCAGGACGGCGAGACTCAGGTAGTGACGATGTGACATGTATAGCTCCAGTTCCAGCCCGGAATCGGTGGTACCTGGGCGCCGAATCGCGTCAGGTTCCGGGCAGGGCTCCAGGCTGTCCGCCACCTGTGAAGAAGCTGTCAGAGCGTCATGTCGATCGCATCAGGGAGCGGCGGGGCGAGCGTCCTGGCCGTCCGGGGGCGCGGCCGGCAGCCGCAGGGTGAAGACCGACCCCTGCCCCTCCGTGCTCACGACCTCCGCCGTACCGCCCTGCGCCTCCGCGAGCTTGAGCACGATCGCCAGGCCGAGGCCGCTGCCGCCGGTGCTCCGGCTGCGGGACTTCTCCGCCCGCCAGAAGCGGTCGAACACATGGGCGACGTCCTCCGCCGGGATACCCGCGCCGGTGTCGGCCACCTCCAGCGCCACCTCGTCCCCGGCACCGGTCACGTACGAACGCAACGTCACCCGGCCCCCGGACGGCGTGTGACGTACGGCGTTGGAGACAAGATTGCTGACGGCCTGGCGCAGCCGTACGGGGTCGGCGTACAGCGACGGCCCGGGTCCGCCGCTCTCCGCCGGGGCGACCGTGAGCGCGACCCCGGCGGTCTCCGCCGGGCCCTGGTACGCCGCTGCCACCTGGCCGAGGAGTTCGCCGGCGTGCACCGGCTCCGGATGCAGGCGCAGCGCGCCCGCGTCCGCCGCCCCCAGGTCCTGGAGATCGTCGATGATGTGCTGGAGCTGGACCGCCTCCTCCAGGAGGGAGGAGACGAACGCCGGGTCGGGGTCGGCCAGTCCGTCCTGTGCCGCCTCCAGCCAGCCGCGGATGTTGCTCAGCGGCGTACGCAACTCGTGGGCGACATCGCTGACCATCACCTTGCGCTGCTCTTCGAGCCGGGCACGGTGTACGGCCATGTCGTTGAAGGCGGCGGCCAGCCGTCCGATCTCGTTGTCCGGGCCGACCGGCACCGGTGCCGAGTCCAGGCCGTCCCGCATCCGCTGTGCGGCGCCGGTGAGAGCGTGCAGCGGCCGTACGAGCCGGGCTCCGGCGATCACCGAGACACCTACGGTGAGAGCCAGGACGAGGGCAGTGACGCCGACGATACGTGCGGTGTTGGCCGGGGAGAGGTCGAAGCCGGGCACGCCGACTGTGTCGGTGCCGTCGATGAACAGCAGTGCGGGCGCCGCGACATAGGCCGTGAGCTGCTCGCGGCGGGCACTGCCGACGCACGAGGCGATGGCCCGGTCGTACGCGCTGTCGTGGGCTCCGGCCACCTGGTCCTGAGGGCCGGCGGCCTCGGCCGCCCTCTTCTTGTCGGCCAGCATCTTCTCGGCGGCGGACAGTTCGGCCGGCGTTTCGCCAGGCGTTCCGGCAACGCCGGTGCCGGTGCCGGGTTTCCGCTCGGCGATCCCCGCCTGGTCGCGGCCCCGGTCCCAGGACAGGTCCAGGTTCAGCGTCACGCCCGTACGCCCCTGGCGTTTCAGGCAGGCGTCGGCCAGTTCGTCGAGCTCGTCGAGGGCCTTCTTCTCGGTCGGGGTGGTGCCCGACTCGGCTGCCAGGCACTTGAGTTCCAGGGAGCGGTCGGTGTCGTTGCTGACGAACTCGATACGGGGCCGCCCGCTCGGGCTCTCGACCACGTCGGCGGCGATGCCCACCGCGCTCAGGCACGCGACGCTCCTGGCGGTGGTCTCCCGCAGTTCGGTACGTTCCGCCGCGGGGAGCAGGAAGGGGCCCACCGCCCGTGGATCGACCCGGTCAGCACCGGCTGGCACGGCCTCGGGCACCAGCACGGTGTCGACGGACAGCGGGTCGACAACCGCCGAAGCCTGGGCGGGCAGAGGCGGGACGGACGCGGTACCGGCGGAGGAATCGCCAGCCGAGTCGAAGAGCAGGCGCCGGTCCTCGGTGGTCAGCGCGATCCGGCGTTCGGACTTGGCGGCCAGTTCGCGCACGGTGTCCTCGACTCCCGCCCAGCCGGGGTGAGTTGCCGCGTACCCCAGCAGCGTGTCGTAGATCTTCGCGTCGGAGGTGAGGTCCTGCCCCTGCTCCTGACGGATCGCCCCGGAGGTCGTCTGGACCGCGAGCCAGGCGGTGGCGGCGACCGAGCACGAGGCCACCAGTACGGACACGGTCAGCAGTCTGCCGAGCAGACTCCTGCGAAGCGGCGGGCGCGGCCTGGCACGTGCTCGCAGCCGCTGCCACCGGCGCTCCGGTCGCGGCTGCGACAGCGGCTGTTCAGGGCCGGGCATGGCGTACGTTCTTCGCGGGGTCCGTGAGTTTGTATCCGACGCCGAACACCGTCAGCAGCCGGGTCGGTTTCCGTGGCGCGTGCTCGATCTTCTTGCGCAGATTCATGATGTGCACGTCGACCGTGCGATCACTGATGTACTTGTCGAAGCCATGCAGTTCCTCCAGGAGCCGCTGTCTGGTGAAGACCCGGTCGGGCTCCATGGCCATGGCGGTGAGTATGCGGAACTCGCCGGGGGTGCAGACGACCGGCGCTCCCCCGACCGACACCTCGTGCCGGGCCTGGTCGATCCTGAGCGTGCCCACGGACAGCGCCTCGTCGACGGCGGGCGGCGGGGCAGCGGGGGCGGAACCGGTGGAACGTCGGTTGCGGCGCAGCAGTGTACGTACCCGGGCCGCCAACTCCCGTGGGCTGAACGGCTTGGTCATGTAGTCGTCCGCGCCCAGATCGAGACCGAGCAGCAGATCGTCCTCGGTGCTGCGGGCCGTCAGCATCAGCACCAGCACGTCGCGGGACTCTGCGCGCAGGATCCGTACCACGTCGAGGCCGTCGGTGCGGGGCATCATCACGTCGAGGACGAGCAGATCGGATGCCCCGCGCCGTACCTCTTCAAGAGCCGCACGGCCGTCCCCGACGACCGTGACCGTATGTCCCTCGTGCTCCAGGTAACGGCGCACCAACTCGGACTGTTTCACGTCGTCTTCGGCGACCACGATGTTTGCGCGCACACCGGCGATGTTAGCGACAGTGTTGCCTGCCGGGTGCCCGCGGTCAGCCGGTGCGCTCGCTCAGGGGACGGCGGCGCAGTGCCGCGTCGCGCAGGGCCGGGGCCACATGCTCCTGGTCCAGGGAGCCGATCTCGGTGCCCGGCGGGACGATCCTGTCGATTCTCGCCGGGCGCCTTCTCAGGCGCGTTCGCGTTGGTGGGCCGCGAGGAGGAAGAGCCAGATCTCGCTGACCGTCGGGAAGCAGGCGATGGCGTGCCTCAGCCGCTTGAGCGGGACTTCTCCGGCGACAGCGACCGTCGCCGAGTGGAGCAGTTCGCTGATCCCCGGGCCCACGAAGGTCACTCCGAGGAGGACATCGCGGTCGAGGTCGACCACCATCCGGGCGTGGCCCTGGTAGCCGTCCGCGTGGAGGTTGGCGCCCTGGGCGGCGTTGAAGTCGACGTCGACGGCCTTGACGCGGTGACCGGCGTCGGCCGCCTGCTGGGCCGTCAGACCGACCGCGGCGGCTTCGGGGTCGGTGAAGAAGACCTGGGGGACGGCGTGTTGGTCCGCGGTGGTCGCGTGGTCGCCCCACGGCGCGTCGTCCAGGGTGTGCCCGGCGGCACGGGCGGCGATGGCGTCGCCCGCGGTCCGGCCCTGGTACTTGCCCTGGTGGGTGAGGAGGGCGCGGTGGTTGACGTCGCCGAGCGCGTACAGCCACCCGCCGTCGGCGCCACGGACCAGACACGTGGTGTCCACGTCCAGCCAGGCGCCCGGCGTGAGGCCGACCGTGTCGAGGCCGATGTCGTCGGTGTTGGGGGCACGGCCGGTGGCCAACATGACCTCGTCGGCCTCCAGTTCACCGCCGTCGTCGAGGGTGAGTGTCACGGGCCCCTCGGGATCCGGCCGGCGCAGCGCGGTGAGCCCCGCGCCGGTCCGTACGTCGACGCCGGCGTCGGCGAGGCTGCCCGCGACCCGTTCACCGGCGAAGGGTTCCATACGGGGGATGAGGCGGCGGCGGGCGAGCAGGGTGACCCGGGAGCCCAGCCCCTGCCAGAGGGTGGCCATCTCGACACCGACCCCGCCGCCGCCGACGATGGCGAGCCGCGCGGGTACGGCGCTGGAGTCCGTACCCTGCCGGTTCGTCCAGGGCCGGGCCTCCTGGAGGCCGGGGATGTCGGGCAGGGCCGGCCGGCTGCCGGTCGCGACGGCGACCGCGTGCCGGGCGGTGAGGGTGAGGTGTGCGCCGTCGTCGCGGGTGACCGTGACGCGGCGGGGGCCGTCGATCCGGCCGTGGCCGCGGAAGAGGTCGGCGCCCATGGACTTGACCCCGTCGGCCTGCCCGGAGTCGTCCCAGTCGGTGACGTAGCGGTTACGGCGGGCGAAGACCCGGCCCGTGTCGATCGTGCCGCTGACGGCCTGCCGCGCACCGTCGACGCGGCGGGCGTCGGAGACCGCGATCACCGGCCGCAGGAGCGCCTTGCTGGGCACGCAGGCCCAGTAGGAGCACTCGCCACCGACGAGTTCACGCTCCACGACGGCCACGGTGAGACCGGCGGCGCGGGCGCGATCGGTGACGTTCTGGCCGATGGGACCGGCGCCGAGCACGATCACGTCGTAGGTGGTACTGCCTTGGTTCTGGGTTGTCTCAGTCATTGCTCCCTCGATTCCCGACCGGGCGCGCCACATCTCCACGGAACCACCGCTCCGAGCCCCACGCAGCTTTTCCCGGACGCGCCCGCCGGGGCGCCGAATCCCCTGGAAGCCCGGCGGTTACGGGCTGTCGCCCTCCCAGTCCCATCGCCACGGATCACCGACGCGCGGCCCGTAGCCCGCCCGGCCTCCTGGGCCGTACGCTCCGATCTCCGTCACCAGCATCGCGCCGGTGCCGAGCTCGTCGTCCGTCCAGCCGGTCACGTCGAGCAACAGCCCGTCCAGCGGCCCCGCGCACAGCTCCCGGTACACACGGCCCGGCCGTGGCCCGGGGTCAGGATCTTCGTGGTCGGCGCCGTACACCCGCCGCCGTATCAGTTCGTCCATCAGGGCAGCATCCCAGCCACCACTGACAATCCCGGGGGGAGCATCCGGCTCCGGCGACGCGTACCGATCCTCAGACCCGGGCGATGAACTTCACCTCGACCAGCAGCTCCGGGAAGGCCAGCCGGGGGGTGCCGATCATGGTGCTCGCCACCATGGGGTCCGGGCGGCCGTAGGCTTCCTTGCGGACCGGGCCCGCCGCGGCGTCGCCCGCGTCGGCGTTCACGACGTAGAGGACTTCCTCGACCACGTCGTCCAGCGATGCGCCGAAACGCCCCAGCAGCTCCGCCGCGTTGGCATAGCACTGGCGCAACTGCCTGCCCATGTTGGTGAAATCGGTGACCTGGCCGTCTTCATTGACGGGCGCGGGGGCGACCAGTTTCTTTCCGCTGTGTGCCACTTGGCCGGAGAGATAGATGGTGTCGCCGCGCTTGACCGCCTGGGCGTATCCGTAACTCTCCTCCCAGGGGACTCCGAAGCTTTCGACCTTGTTGGCGTTGCTCATGGCGCTCCGATCATCAAATGGTGAGTTCCTTCAGAACGTTATTGGCGGCGGTGGGGGCGGGCCAGACCTGGTCGTGCCACTTACAGCAAGGATCGTGCCGGACGGACGCCACGGCTGATGGCCTCGCGCGTGGGCTACCCTGGGCGTGGAACGCGGAGACAGGGGAGAGCAATTGCTGTCCGGAGATGCCAAGATAGTTGTCGCCATCCTTGCGGTACCGCGACTGTATGCGCTGGACGTCAGTATTCCGGCGCATGTTTTCGGTCAGCACGCCGGCTATCAGGTGATCGTGTGCGGAGAAGACGACTTCGAATCCGCCGACGCTTCGAGCGACAGTTCGCCGTACGTCGATGTCGCCGCCGACATCAGGCCGACCCACTCGCTGGCCGATATGGAGCGCGCCGATATTGTCTTGATTCCCGGTTATGAGGACCCGCATCACCCGATCCCGGAAAGCTATCTCAAGGCGCTGCGTGCTTCCGTCGAACGGGGCGCGCGTATCGTCGCCGTCTGTACCGGGGTTTTCGCGCTGGCGGCCACCGGGACGCTGAGCGGGAAAACGGCGACGACTTACTGGAAATATACCGATCTTCTTCGGACGACGCACCCCGGGGTCGATGTCGTCGAGAATCGGTTGTTCGTCGAGGACGGGGCGATTCTCACGTCCGCCGGCGCGGGCGCGGGACTTGATGTGTGTCTTCATGTCGTCCAGACCGACTTCGGTGTCGCCGCCGCCGACGAGGTGGCGAAGGATGTGGTCGCCACTCCCGCCCGTACCGCGGACCAGCCGCAGTACGCGGACACGGTCAGCCCTTCTCGCGACGATCTGCGTGCGACACGGGAATGGGTGATCAGGAACATCGGTTCGCCCATCACGGTCCAGCAGATGGCGGACCGCAGTCTGCTTTCACGCAGAACCTTCATCCGCCGTTTCGCACGTGAGACAGGCATGCCTCCCATGCACTGGGTCGCCCTGCAGAGACTGACCGGTGCGCGACGGCTCCTTGAGGAATCCGACTGGTCGGTGGAGAGGATCGCCGGGGCGACGGGTTTCGGCACGGCCGCGAATTTTCGGAGCATCTTCCGGCGGGAAGTGGGACTGACCCCGACCGGCTACCGGAAGCTGCACACCCGGAGCCGTCAGCACAGTCGTTGAGGTGTCGGTCCGGGCTGCGGCCGGTGTGCGGCCACCACCCCGGAGACGCCGTCAGACGCTCGGACCGTCCCGATCCCCCCTGTGGACACGTGATCACCGTTGTCAGTGGTCGCCAGTAGGTTGATTCGTGTTCCGCCGTTCTGGCGGCGCCCAAGTCCCCCCTGCGAAAAAGGAGATGGTGCGGTGTCGGATTGGGAGAGGTCGAGCACGGCACGGGTGGTGCCACCCGCGCGACCGCGCAAGCTCGCCAAGGTCCCGTTCGTCGAGCTGGCCGACGGACGTGTGCAGGGTGTGGTGTCCAGTGGGTCGGACATCGAGCGGGTCTACGTGTCGTCGGTCGCGGCCGGTACGTACGCGTTCGCGTGCAGCACCAACAACAACCGCCCCTGTGGTGGCGCGCGCGGTGGGTTCTGCAAACACATCCGGACCCTGGTCGGCGAGGCTGCGCTCCAGTACGGCACCGAGCGCGTCGCCCGCTATCTCCGGCTCGACGCCGAGGTCGAGAGGACGAGCGGGGACGCCCTCGCCATGGCCATGATCGCCACCAATCCGCCGCAAGGAGGCAACGAGGCAGCCGCTTCCGTCTTCAGCCGGTTCCTGCGGCACCTGGCGTATCTGGAACTCGCCCCAAGCACCGCGCCGTTGCCGGAGATGCAGTGGTTCCCGCCCACCAGGGCGGTGGCGTGATGCGCGTCGACCTGCTCACCGAGACCGTCGCGGGCCTCGACGAGGCCCTCGCGGCCGTCGACTCCTTCGACCGGGCTCTGGTCGTCGGGCTGCTCCGCCCCCACGCCGTCCAGGCCGCCGGTCTGGCCGAGCTGGCCAACGCCGTCGCGGGGACGCCGTTGGCCGGCAGAGTCGCCGAGGCGGCCGAGAAGGCGGCGGCCGGTGCCGCCGGCGAAGACCACTTCATGGCGCTCGCCGCCGCCCGCGCCGCCCTCGTCGGCTCCGTCCATGACGCGCTGGCGGAACGCGTCGAGGAGGCGACCGGCCGGTCCCGCTCCGGGGAGAGCACCGGGGAGACCGTCCCGGAGCCGGCCGCGCGGCAGGCGGCGAACCTGCTTGCCGCAGCCCGTTCCTGGCTGGCCGATCTGGCGCGCTGCGGCTGGAAGGGCATCGATCACGACGTGGTCTCCGGGGCGGCGACCGTCGTCTCCGCGATGCTGCCGGATCCGGACCTGCGCCGCCTGGCGACGGTTCTCGACGGCTTCGCCGCCGAACTCGCCGCCTCCTGTCCGGGCTCCGCGCTGGACCGGGTGCCGGTGCGCCGCTGGGCCGACCTGTGGTCGCGTGCGATGGTGCTGACGGTGCCCGGCGCTGCCGATGTTCCCGTGACCGGTACGGCCACCGGACGGCTCCTGCCTCTGGGTGTCGACGTGCAGGAGCACGCGACCGCCGTGCAGGCCCAGGTCCACGCGGTGTTCGAGCCCGCCGACGGTGCCGCGTCGCGCCTGGTGCGCGCGAATGTCTCGGTGCCGAAGCCGGACACGGTCGTCGGCGCCGGGCTGTGGCAGCTGCTGCGACCGCACATGTCGCTCCTGGCGGCCGTGAGCGAGGGCCGCTCGATGGATCTCACCGACATGCCGGTCACCTCCGAGGGCGACCTGCTCTGGAGCGACGCGCGGGCACGTTCGGGCACGCCCGCCGACCCCTTCGCCACCGCCCGCGTCGCGCTGTCCACCGCCACGGCCTTCGCGACCGCACCCCTGGACCGGCATCCCGCGCGGATCGCGGCACCGGTCTTCCTTGAGGGATACAGGGCCCAACAGGACGACGACGGGCTGACGTTCACCGTCGCGGGACATCGCCTGGCCGTGGACACGGACCGTATTCCGACGGCCGGACCGCTCACCCCCGAGGCCGTCGCCGCGTCGCAGGCGTGCGTCGGGCTGCTCCGCTGGGACGCCGGGGTGTTCGTCGTCCAGCCGCTCGCCGCCGAGACCACCGTGCGGAAAAAGCCCGTCGCGGTCCACGCCGGGGCCTGGGCGGGCGGCACGACCGACAAGGCCGGTGCCAGGGCCGAGAAGGCCGCCACCGACGCGGGGGCGGTGCTGCGCGAGCGGGCAGGAAGGCTGTTGCGGAAATGACCGGAGACAACACCGAGGTGAGTTCGCACGACAACCGCCGCCAGGTCCTCTACTGGCGTCTCCTCGCCAACCTCTTCGACCCCGAGGAGCAGGCGGCGCTGGAGTCGGCGAGCCTCGCCGTCGTCGAGGACATCGGGCTGCCGTCGGCGTTGCTCGACCCGAAGGTCTCGGTGGGCTCGACCGTACAGCGCCACCCCGAACTGGCCGCCGAGTTCGACGGTCTGATGGTGCCAGGCACCGACGCCACCCCGGAGCCCGGCGAGGACGACAGCGAGGGTGACAGCGACGACGAGCGACGTGACCGGGCCGCCGAGGTACGGCGCGCGGCGCTGGTGTCGAAGGTGCTGCTGAACATCTATGCCACCGGCTCGGGCACGGTCACCGCCGACCAGCTCTCGCGGTGGCAGTCCGACGCGGGCTGGCTGGAGCGTGCCCTGGGCTGTGAGCCCGGCGCGCTGCGCGGAGGCCGCCCCGCCCAGGGCGGAGAGGGACGCGGCGACAGCCCGTACGGCTCCGGTGGTGGTACGACACCGGACCTGAGCCGGCTGATTCCGACGATCGGTCCCGAACTGGGCGCCATCGAGGCCGACTTGGTCAGGCGGATGCATCTGCGTGAGGTGCTCGCCGACCCGGAGCTCGCCGCGCGGCTCACCCCGAGCATGTCGCTGATCGAGCAGTTGCTGCGCGACAAGGACAATCTGTCCGGCGTGGCGCTGGCCAACGCGAAGGCCCTCATCAAGCGCTTCGTCGACGAGGTCGCCGAGGTGCTGCGTACGCAGGTGGAGAAGGCCTCGGTCGGCGCCCTGGACCGCTCGGTGCCGCCCAAGCGGGTGTTCCGCAACCTCGATCTGGACCGCACGATCTGGAAGAACCTGACCAACTGGAGCCCCGAGGAGGAACGGCTCTATGTCGACCGCCTCTTCTACCGCCACACCGCGCGGAAGACGACGCCCCAGCGGCTGATCGTGGTGGTCGACCAGTCGGGTTCCATGACGGACTCGATGGTCAACTGCACCATTCTGGCGTCGATCTTCGCCGGGCTGCCGAAGGTGGACGTTCATCTGATCGCGTACGACACCCGGGCGATCGACCTGACTCCCTGGGTGAAGGACCCGTTCGAGATGCTGCTGCGCACCAAACTCGGCGGCGGCAACGACGGTCCGGTCGCGATGGCCATGGCGCTCCCGAAGATCACCGATCCCCGCGACACCGTCATGGTGTGGATCTCGGACTTCTACGAATTCGACCGCTCCCAGCCGTTGTTCGAGGGCATCGAGGCGGTCCATCGGTCCGGGGTGAAGTTCATTCCCGTCGGCTCGGTGACCAGCTCGGGCCGCCAGGAGGTCAATCCCTGGTTCCGGGAGCGTTTCAAGGCGCTCGGTACGCCGGTGATCTCCGGTCACATACGCAAGCTCGTCCACGAACTCAAGACGTTTCTCGCTTAGAAAGGCCCTGCCATGTCTGACCTGTTGCGCGCTCCCGCCGAGATCAAGTACGCCGAGGAGCTGGACTGGCTGGAGTCGGTCGACGACGGTCCCAAGCCGTTCTCCTGGCGCCTTTCGCCGAAGATGGTCCGTCTGTTCATCCTGGGGTCCGAGCGTTCCGACGGTCTCGACCGGGAAATCCCGCAGAAGTGGTTCGGTGACCGCAGCCTGGTCGAGCGCGCCGTCGTCACGCTGGCGTCGGACCGCGGGCTGCTGCTGATCGGTGATCCGGGAACGGGGAAGAGCTGGCTGGCCGAGCTGCTGGCCGCCGCGATCTGCCGCAGCTCGACCCTGGTGGTGCAGGGCACGGCCGGCACCACCGAGGACCACATCAAGTACTCGTGGAACGTGTCGATGGTGATCGCCAAGGGCCAGTCCCGTGAGTCGATGATCCCCTCGCCGATCATGACCGCGATGGAGACGGGCGCGATCGGCCGGTTCGAGGAGCTCACCCGTTCCACGAGCGACGTCCAGGACGCCCTGATCTCGATCCTGTCGGAGAAGTACATCTCGGTGCCCGAGCTGGACAGCGACAGCATCGTCTTCGCCAAGCCCGGATTCTCGGTCATCGCCACCGCCAACAGCCGCGACAGGGGCGTCAACGACCTGTCGTCGGCGCTCAAGCGCCGGTTCAACTTCGTCCGTATCCCGGTGGTGACGAACAGGAAGAGCGAGGCGGAGATCGTCCGCTTCCGTACGGAGGAACTGCTGCGCCGTCACCAGATCGAGCTGGACGTGCCGCCGACCCTGCTGGACGTGCTGCTCCAGAGCTTCGCCGATCTGCGCGCCTCCGCGGCCGCCGCGGGCAGCGACGACGAGAAGCTGGAGTCGGCGCTGTCGAGCGCCGAGCAGATCGGCGTACTGGAGGACGCGATCCTGCACAGCAACTTCTTCGGCGAGCGCGAGCTGACCGCGCGTGCCCTCGCCTCCTCGCTCGTGGGATCCCTGGCGCGTCGCGAGCCGGAGGACCTGGCCATCCTCAACAAGTACCTGCACGGTGTCGTGGAGCCGCGCAGCAAGGAAAAGGGCGGGTCCTGGCCGGAGTTCCTGGAGGGCGGTCGGGACGCGATCGCCACCCTCTCATGAGCCCCGTGCGGGAAGGAGCGGCCTTCGAGGCGCTGCGGACGCAGTTGCAGGAGGCGGCGACATCGCTGGCCGACGGGCCGGAGGCGCTGGAGGGCATCCTCCTCGGCATCGTCGACGACGTCGACCGCGCGGTACGCGAACCGCTGGAGATCTTCCCCGTCTGCCACCACTCGCCGGCCTCGGCGATCGCCATGGCGCGGCGGCTGCGGGAGAAGCGGCCGAAGGTCGTCTATCTGGAGCTGTGCGAGGACATGGCCCCGCTCCTGTCGGAGTTGCGCAACTGCCGCCTCCCGGTGGCGGTGCAGGCGTTCGCCAGTGAGGTCGACGGATTCCCGGCGGAGTGGGCGCCGCTGTCGGTCGTCGCTCCGATCACGGAGGCGTCGGCCGAGTATCAGGCCATCGCCTACGCGCTGGACACACCCGGCGTGGAGCTGGTCCTCGTCGACCGCTCGTCGGACCATGTGTTCCAGTGGCAGACGGCCAAGACGGAGCCGACGGATTCCGAAACTCGGACGCAGCCGGCCGAGGAGGAGGCGGGGCTGCACGGCGACGCGGTCGGTGTGGAGATCGGGGATCTCCGCCCGCGCTTCGCCGAACTGGAAGGGCATCTGCTGCGCCACGGCCGGGTGCGGCACTGGTCGGAGTGGTGGCACCAGTACGTGGAGCTGCCGCTCGGCGACAGCGACCACGACACCTACCGGCAGGTCATGCTGCTGATCGGCAGCCTCTTCCGGCGGCTGGCGCCCGGCGACGCGGACCGGGTACGGGTGGACGAGGAGCGCGAGCGCTACATGTGGACCAGGATGCGCGAGCATCTGGCCGCGTCCGGCACCGATCCCGGGGACTGTCTCTATGTCTGCGGCGCGTTCCACGCGGCCAGCCGGGTCGCGGAGTTCGGCGTCGAGGGCACCGACACCTTCGAGATCGGCCCGCCGAGTGCGAGCGTGTGGCAGCACGGTCTGATTCCCTCCAGCCACGCGGCGATCGAGGCGCAGTTCGGCCTCGCCGCCGGCTCGGTGTCCATCGCCGCGACCCAGTGGGCGAAGAACCTCAAGCGCACACGGGTTAAGCCGTTCCGGCTCGTGGGGCAGGCGGGTGCGAAGAAGGCGGCGAAAACCGCGAAGGCCGCGGTCCCGGCCGTCCCGGAGGCCGAGGACGCCCTGTCGGACAAGCTGTCCGGGTTCCTGCGGCGTGCGCCGGTCCTCGATCCGCTGGACGAGGCCGAGTTGCTCGGCTGGTCGGTGGAGGTCGTGCGCGCGGCGCGCCGCAACGGCTATCTCGCCTCCACCGCCGACGCCATCGCCGTGTTCGAGACGTCGATCCTGCTGGCCGCTATGCGCGACCGCGCCAGGCCGACTCCGTACGACTTCCAGGACGCGGCGATCACCTGCATCGAGAAGGACTCGGTGCCGGGCCGGCGCGACGTACGCCGGATCGTCGAGATCATGATGGGCGGCGACCGCATAGGACAGGTCGGGTACGACGCCCTGCCGCCGCTGGCGCGCGATGTCCACGACCGGCTCGCGCCACTGAATCTGAAGCTCCAACAGCGCGGTGTGCAGCGGGCGTTGCTGGACATGGCCGCCAATCCGGAGCTGGGGCGGTGCTCCGACGTGCTGTGGATGCTGCGCCATCTGCTGCCGTGGGGCGCCGCGCGGGCGATCATGGGCGAACGGCGGCTCGGCGAGCAGCCCATCCAGGAGTCGTGGGACCTGGCGCTCGGCACGCACCAGCGGGCGCTGATCGAGCTCGGTTACGAGGGCGTCAGCATCGAGCAGGTCCTGGAGCAGCGTCTGCGCCGCCGGGCGTACGACCCGCAGGCGACCACGGCGGCGGTCCTGGAGGCCGTCGAGGACGCGACGCTGTATCTGCGCAGCCGCCGCCTCGCCGACGAACTGGGCACGCGCGCCCTGGAGGTGCTGGCGACCGAGCGGAGCGTCGACGGTGCGCCGGAGGTGCTGCGCCGGGTGCGCCGGCTGCTCGCGTACTACCGGACCAGCGAGCCGGTGCTGCCGCCGTGGATCGAGTCCTTCGTCAAGACGGGTTACGCGCACTACTGCACCCTGCTGCCGACGGCGTTCACCGACGAGGACGCGACCGTCCGGCAGGTCGCGGCGACGCTGGGCTTCCTGTTCAGCATGGAGAGTCTGGCGCTGTCTCTCGGCTGCGACCGGACGCAGTTGGAGCTCGCGTTCGCGCAGTCGCATCCGCGGGAGCCGGCCAAGCTGGCGCTGCTTTGGGCGGCTCAGGTGCAGCTCGGGCAGCTGTCCCGGGGGGAGTTGCGTACGCGGTGCGACGAACTGCTGGGCAACCCTCTGGTGGTGCCGGCCTATCCGCGCTATCTCAGCGGGTTCCTGCACGCGCTGGAGCCGGTGCCGCAGCTGGCGGACTTCGTCGTTGAGGCAGTGTCCAACGCCTTCGCGCGGCTGCCGGATCCGGTGCTGCTGCCGTGGCTGCCGACCCTGATCGGCACACTGCGGTCCGACGGGGCCGACTTGGCTCCGCTGCTGATCCGGGAGGCGGGACGGATCTTCCCCGGCCGGCTCGCGGAGCTGGACGAATGGGTGCCGCCCTGGCGGGAGTCGACGGAGGCGGGCGCCGCGCCCCTGTCGGCACGCGCCGATGGCGGGGGCGCGAGCGGTGCCGCGCTGCTGGCCGCGTACCCGGCGACGTGCGACGCGGTCGCGGATCTGCTGGGCTGCGAAGGTACGTGGGAGAGGGCGGACGTCCCCTCGGGCGCGGTGCTCACCGTCCGCCACCCCGAAACGGCCACAGCGCTGGAGGTGCTGCTGGCGGGCTCATGACGGAGGCCGACGGCCCGCGAGACGCTGCCGGGCCCTGTAGGGGCCCGGCAGGATTCCCGCTTCCGGAAAGCCGTCAAGTCCGGCCCCCGAGCGTGCGCGCGAAGGAGTCGAGCGCCCGGAAGTCGGGGTCCAGCAGGCCGAGCCGTGGGTCGATGTGAAGCAGGAGCGCGGACCCCTCGTGATGCCCGGCGACGTAGGCCCGGTCGGCGTCACCCAACTCGTCGTCGACCCATGCGAAGGGCCGGCCGGCGGCGTACGCGACGAGGTCCCGTGTCTTCCAGAACGTGTCTTCCGCTCCGGCCTCGTATCTCACCGGCCAGTCCACCGCGGGGAGTTCGGGCAGTCCGAGAACGGGCCCGATGAACTCGTTCGCCTCTGTCCCCCACGTGGTGGCCCACACCAGGTCGTACAGTCCGGCGAGCTCCCTGAGCCTTCGCCCGTGGTCGGGGTTGAGCCAGACCCGCAGGGGCCTCACGTACGCCGCCGGCATGCCCGGGTGCTGGGCGATCCAGCCCTCGGGCTTCATCCGGTGGGTCCTGTAGCCCATCGGGCGCCGATGGGGCTTGGCGGCGTACGGGTTCAACGGGCCGTCCACGTCGAGATAGAGAAGGGGGCGGCTCATCAGGGGTCCTCTCGGGGCACTCGCCAGTGCGGTGAGAGTAGCCCCGATCGATGCGGCGATCCCGCGCATTCTCCGGCGCCGGACAGGGAGAACGGGCCGGGGGCGGCGTCACGCCTCACACGCTTCGCGCGCCCCCGGCCCGCTCGGATCACGCGTTCGGGTCGAACGGGATACCGGCCGGCTTGGCCTTCACCAGGTGGCCGTTGAAGTTGCCGTCCTTGAGGCCGAAGACGGCGCTGCCGAAGTTGGCCTGGCTCAGCTTGTCGCGCAGACCGGCCGGGTAGCCCTCCCAGCCGACCAGCCTCGGGAACTGCCAGGTCCCGTAGTGGTTCTCCGGCGGGTCGTCGTTGCTGTTCGCCGCGCGGAAGGCGTGCGTGCCCGCGCCGTCCTTGTGGTAGACGACCTTGGCGTGCGTCCCGTCGAACCGCATCTGGTCACGGGTGTGGATGTCGAAGTTGCCGTGGGCCGAGGTGGAGACGTACTGCACCTGGTCGTTCTGCACCCACACCACGACATGTTCCCAGTCGTTACGGTGCCCGCCGAGCCCGCTGCCGATCACGGCCTGGTCCTTCTCGAAGTACAGGCCGTACATGATGGCGCACCAGCCGTTGTTGCACTTGGCGCGCGAGTATCCGTTGGTGTTGTCGAGGTCCCAGGAGTCCCGGCACTGGCCGTTGAGGGCACCACTCGGGTTGAGGCCCGGGTTGATGGTGCCGTCGGGGCCGATGGCCGGAGTGGGGTAGCAGCCGTCCGTGTCGTAGTCGAACGCCGGCTGGAATGTCTGCTCCAGACCGTCCGCGTTCGCCGGAAGGGCGCTGGGGGGATCGGCGAGCGCGCTGCCGGGAAACGCGATGACAAGCGCGAGGGCGCTGCCAAGGGTGAGTGAGACATTCCGGATGCGCGAGGTTTTCTTCACTGCGTCCTCCTGATCGACCGCAACGTGGGGGCGTCGGTCATTTTGACATGCTCGGATCAGCCTCTAGGCCGTTGTTGACATACCGAGCGTCAGGAGATGTCAGCGCGATGAAAGATCAACCAATAGCGGGTGCAGGCGAGTTGGGCCCCTCGGGGAGCCCGGCCGGCGGACGCACCGCCGGACCACCGCCGAACGCGCTCCGGCTCCCCCGGCCGCCGCCGGCGCTTCGCCCGCCGCGAACCCGGCGCACGTTCAGCGCCATTCGCAGGTTCGGCGCCCTTCGCATTCCCGAAGGAAGCCCTTCGGGTGACGACGCGCGGAAACGGACGGGGGAGAGGGCGCTCAGGACTTCAGAGCCTGCGCGACCGACTCGGCCAACGGGGTCGTGGGCCGGCCCACGAGACGGGAGAGGTCGCCGGTCGTACCCGCCAGAAGGCCGCGTTCGATGGCCTTGTCCACATCCACGAGGATCGCGGCCATCGGCTCGGGCACTCCGGCGCCCGTGAGAATGCCCAGCAGCGTCTCGCCGGGGACGTTGCTGTAGACGATCGTGCGGCCGGTCTGCCGCGACAGCTCCGCCGCGTACTCCGCCAGGGACCACGCCGTGTCGCCGCTGAGTTCGTACACCTTGCCGAGGTGGCCGTCGCCGGTCAGCACGGTGGCCGCCGCCGCGGCGTAGTCCGCCCGCGCGGCGCTGGCGATCCGGCCCTCGCCCGCCGCGGCGAGCACCGCGCCGTGCTCCAGCACGGGGGCCAGGTTCTCGGTGTAGTTCTCGGTGTACCAGCCGTTGCGCAGAAACGTGTACGGCAGCCCGGAGTCCAGGACCAGTTGCTCGGTGACCTTGTGTTCGGCGGCCAGTTCGAAGTCGGCGTCGGGGCCGCCCAGTACGCCGGTGTACACGAGTTGCGCCACGCCCGCCGCCCGCGCGGCGTCGATGACGGCGGTGTGCTGCGGTACGCGGCGGCCGACCTCGTCGGCGGAGATGAGCAGGACCCGGTCGCCCGCCCGGAAGGCGTCCTTCAGTGTCGCGGGGGTGTCGTAGTCGGCGATCCGCACCTCGACACCGAGCGCCGCCAGGGACGCCGCCTTCTCACTGTCCCGCGCGACGGCGGCGATCCCGCCGGCCGGCACACCGGCGCTCAGAAGGGATTCGATGACGAGACGGCCGAGGTGTCCGGTCGCTCCGGTGACGACGATGCTCATGAAGTTGCTACCCATTTTCTGTGAATTGCCCTGCTTGGGGCTGTTTCGTAATGCGCGAGATCAACGATATGCATCACACTAACTCAGAGGAAGTACCCACCTTGAAGTAAGGTACCTGAATGGACGAAAGCAGCTCCTCCCCCAACGTCAACCGGCGGATGTGCCCCTCCCGGCTCGTACTGGAACACATCACGAGCCGCTGGGGCGTGCTGGTGCTGGCCGCCCTGCTGGAGCGCTCGTACCGCTTCAGCGAGCTGCGCCGCGAGATCGACGGGGTCAGCGAGAAGATGCTCGCCCAGACCCTCCAGACCCTTGAGCGCGACGGCTTCGTCCACCGCGACGCCAAGCCGGTGATCCCGCCGCGCGTGGACTACTCACTGACGGACCTGGGCCGCGAGGCGGCCGAGCAGGTGTGGCGGCTGGCGCGCTGGACGGAGCGACAGGTGGACACGGTGCTCACGGCCCGCGAGGCGTACGACGAGGGACGCGCGCCCGCGCCGCAGGCCGGGACCCGCGCCGGGGCGCGGACGATCCACCAGTAGGCCGGACCCGCCGGACCGCCGGGCTGACCTCGCCGGACCGCAACCCGCCTGTCGCCGGAGTGCGTTGACGCCGAGCACCTGCTTCGCGACCGCGAACACCGTGGCCCGGCGCCGACGTTGTGCGCCCTCCCCCACCCATCGCGCACTTTATCGCCCTCTCCATCAATCCTTCACGTCTTTTGATGAATCATTAGAAAGTTCCAGAGATTCCTACCGAACCTCTGGACAGTCCCCACGCGGCGCTCTAATGTCTCGGCCCACCGAGACATGTGTTTCGTCGCGGTAACCCCGCAGCCCACCGGCGCTCACCCGAACGCCCTTGACCCCACCAGCCTTTCCACGTCTCTCCCCCCATGGCCGGGCCACCGCCCGTCACGAGGCGCCGCGCGACCGCCGTCACGGCGGTCGTCGCTCACGCACCGTGCAGCACCCCCGTTGGACGACGGGGTAACCGGCCGGGTCACCGACTCTGCCGTGACCGCAGCGGAAGGGAAGCGACATGAAGATCCGTACGTTCATCGCCACGGCCTCACTGGTGGCATCCGGGAGCCTGGTGGCCTTCTCCGGCTCCGCCCAGGCCGCTCTCTACACCACCTGCGTCGGTGACGGCGGGGCTGTGACCGTCACCAACGACCTGGTCGTACCGGCCGGGAAGTCATGCACCCTCACCGGAACCAGAGTCAAGGGCACGGTGACCGTCGAGGCCGGCGCCGACCTCGTCGCCGCGGGCGCCACCTTCAACAGCGCGGTCACCGTCGAGGAGGACGCCTACCTCGACCTCACCGACACCACCGTGAAGGGCACG
Source organism: Streptomyces sp. NPDC058665 (assembly GCF_042714995.1). Taxonomy (NCBI): domain Bacteria; kingdom Bacillati; phylum Actinomycetota; class Actinomycetes; order Kitasatosporales; family Streptomycetaceae; genus Streptomyces; species Streptomyces sp. NPDC058665. Next base: position 100,183 of record NZ_JBHXRX010000018.1, on the reverse strand, counting down.
CTGACCACCGAGTCCGCGTTCGGCGCGCACCTGGAGAAGTCGAGCCTCAAGTCGGTCGAGACCACCGAGGGATTCCTCTACACGGTCGACTCGACCGTCGGCGGGAGCATCAACAGTGAGGCCGGCGAGCTGTACGTCTCCGGCAGCACCCTGACCGGCTCGGTGACTGGTGAGGGCAACCAGTACACCGACGTGTACGACTCCACCGTCAAGGGCGCTCTCACCGTCAACAACAACACCCTCGGCGGCGTGTTCTGCGCCGGCGAGGTGTACGGCGCAGCGAAGTACTCGGGCAACGCCGACGTTCTCCAGATCGGTGGCGAGGGCCTGCTCGGCAACTGCACGGGCGCCTCGTACTTCGGCGGCAACCTCACCGTCACCGACAACACCGCCAACGCCGTGCTCGACAACTCGATCGTGCGCGGCTCGCTCACCGCGACCGGCAACAACCCCGTCCTGGTCGTCGGCGAGTCGGCGCGTGTCCGTGGCACGGTCACCGGAGAGACCGCCGACGCCGGCGCGTCGGCCTCCCGTTCGGCCCAGAAGGCCGCGCCGCAGGACCGTGGCGCCGACCTCGCCGAGAAGGCCGCCGAGCGTGCCGCCGCCGCTCGGGCCGACGCCCACGAAGCGGGCAAGTCCAGGCTCTGACACCGGACCGCACACGCGGCGCGGCACCGAACCGGCGCGTCTCCAGGCGCACTCAGAGGCGGCATTCCAACCGCACACCCGCACGCACCACCGTCCGTACCGCGATTCGCATCACCATCCGCACCGCCAACGGCACCCGTAGCGACACACCCGGCAGGAAACGGCGACCGCCCCCGTCGCCGTTCCTCCTCCCCCACCGCTCGGCGACCTTCCCCCTCCCGCCGGTCAACCGGCCGGAACATCCGCCGACGCGCACTCGCCACGCCGCCCCTCCGCCGTCGCGGCGCGCGCACCGCAGAGCTGCCGCTCCGGTCGCGCGCGCCCCCGGTCCTACCCTCTTCTCCTCATTCCCAGGAGTGACCGTGAGCCATATTCGCAAGTCCTTCGACCGCAGGGACTTCCTGCGCGCCACCGCGGGCACGACCGTCGCCCTCGCCGCCGCCTCCGTCGCCGGAGCCGCCACGGCGTCCGCGGCCCCGGCCCCCGCCGCCGGGCGGAGCAATCTGTCCATCCCCAAGGACCGGATCGGCATCCAGCTCTACAGCATCCGCGACAAGGTCAGCTCGCTCGGCTTCGCCGTCGTCCTCGCCGAGCTGGCGCGGATCGGCTACCAGGAGATCGAGTTCGCCGGATACACCCAGAGCACCTCCATCCTGGGCCGGCAGATCACCCTCCCGGAGATCCGCACACTGCTCGACGACAACGGGCTGCGCGCGGTCGGGAGTCACGTCGGCATCGGCAACCTCCGCTCGAACCTCCAGGGCGAGCTCGACGCCGCCCAGATCCTCGGCATGCCCCACCTGGGCACGGCCAACGCGCCGTCGAACATCAACACCGTCGCGGGCTACCGTGCCGCCGCGGATGAGTTCAACGTCTGGGGCGCCGCGGCCACCGCGCGCGGTCTGAAGCTCTACCAGCACAACCACGCGGGCGAGTTCGCGTTCGCGACGGACCAGCCGTCGGTCCGGCTGTACGACGTGTTCCTCAAGAACACCGACCCGCGCCATGTCTATCTGGAGCTGGACATCTACTGGGCGTACGTGGGCCAGTACCGCTGGCCCGGATTCGACCCGGCCGCGTACGTGCGCAACCAGCCTTACCGCTACCCGCTGTTCCACATGAAGGACGGCGACGCCAACTCGGCGAACGCCAACGGATTCGACATCGTCGAGTTCGGTGCCGGCGACCTCCCGTACGAGAAGTTCGTCCGCGACATCGGGCCGCGCGCCTCGCACGTGGGCATCTGGGAGCAGGACACCGCGCCCAACACCCTGCCCAATCCGCCGGGTTCGCTCGGCGCGGCGGAGCGCAGCTTCACGGCGCTCAAGGGACTGCTCGGCTGACCCGAGCCTCCCCCCGGACAACGGGCCGGGCGCCTCCGCGCGTTGAGGCTCCTGGCCCGTTCCGTCCACCCTGCCTCCCGCACTCCTTACCGCCAGCGACCGAGGAGACGCATCACCGTGCACCGCACACTGAGACGCCTGATGACAGGGGTCCTGCTCGTGGCACTGCCCGCGCTGGGCGGTGTGGCCGTCGCGCCCGCCGCCCAGGCGCACCCGGGCCACGAACACGCCCTGGACTGGTCGAACTACGAGAAAGTCACCCTGACGAAGGACACCGGCGAGCCGATCGACCTCGCCGTCCTCCCCGACAGCCGAGTCCTGCACACCGCCCGCAACGGCGATGTCCGGCTCACCGACCCCGGTACCGGTGTCACGAAGGTCGTCAACCACGTCGACGTCTACCAGAACTCCGAGATGGGGTTGCAGACGGTCACGCTCGACCCGGACTTCGCCACCAACAAGTGGGTCTACCTCTACTACTCGCCGCCGCTGAACACCCCGACCGGCTCCGCGCCGCAGCAGCTGCCCGCCGGGCAGACCGACGCGTACTGGAAGCAGTGGGAGGGGTACGACACCCTGACCCGCTTCAAGTGGACCGGCGACAAGCTGGACCTCTCCACCGCGCAGGAGATCATCCGCGTCGACTCCAACCGTGGCCAGTGCTGCCATGTCGCGGGTGACGTGGACTTCGACAGCAAGGGCAATCTCTACCTCGCGACGGGCGGCAACACCCCGGCGTCGGGCCCGAACGTCAACGGCTACACGCCGATCAACGACGCGGCCGGCTACAACCCGGGGCTGGACGAGCGCCGTGGCGCGGGCAACACCAACGACCTGCGGGGCAAGATCCTGCGGATCGACGTCCAGGAGGACGGCAGTTACCGGATCCCGGAGGGCAACCTCTTCGCGCCGGGCACGGCCAAGACGCGTCCCGAGATCTTCGTGATGGGTCTGCGCAACCCGTTCCGGCTCGCGGTCGACCAGAAGACCGACGCCGTGATGTGGGGCGACTACGGCCCCGACGCCGGTACGGCCGACCCGAACCGCGGCCCGATGGGGTACGTCGAGTGGCAGACCACGACCAAGCCCCTGAACAGCGGCTGGCCGTTCTGCACGGGTGACAACACCAAGCCCTACCGGGACTTCGACTTCGCCACCCTCACGCCCGGCCCCGCCTTCGACTGCGCGAAGCCGGTCAACGACTCGCGGTGGAACACCGGTCTGACCGAGTTGCCCGCGTCCGCGCCGGCCACGCTCTGGTACGGCGACAGGGACACCGATCAGCCGTGGCCCGAGCTGACGGCTTTCCGGGGTCCGGGCGGTCCCGGCGGCCAGGCGCCGATGGGCGGTCCGGTCTACCACTACGACGCGGACAACCCCTCGCCGGGCAAGTTCCCCGAGTACTGGGACGGCAAGGCGTTCTTCGGGGAGTTCTCCCAGGACTACGTGGCCGCGCTCACGCTCGACGGTCCCGACGGACCGGTGAGCAAGCTGGAGAACGTGCTGCCCAACAGCGAGCGTTCGCAGAACGGCATCCCGCAGTGGGACAACCCGATGGACCTGGAGTTCGGTCCTGACGGCGCGCTCTACGTGCTCGACTACGGCGACGGCTTCTTCCGGCAGAACCCCGACGCGGGTCTCTACCGGATCGACTACGCCGAGGGCAACAAGGCTCCCACCGCGGTGATCAAGGCGGACAAGACGTCCGGCCAGGCCCCGTTGGAGGTCTCCTTCAGCGCCACCGGCTCCAGCGACCCGGAGAACGGCGAGCTCACCTACCAGTGGGACCTCGACGGCGACGGCACCTTCGACGCCACCGGGCCCACGGTCGACCGTACGTATCCGGACAACGGGCAGTTCCAGGCCCGGCTCAAGGTGACCGACCCGCAAGGGAAGTCCGGGCTGACGAGCCGTCAGATCACTGTGGGCAACACGGCGCCGACGGTACGGATCACCTCGCCGCCCGACGGCGGGTTCTTCAACTGGGGCGACGCCGTGCCGTACGGCATAGCCGTCGACGACCCGGAGGACGGCACCACGCCGGACTGCGCCAAGGCCGCGTGGACCTTCGGTCTGGGGCACAACCAGCACGGGCACCCGGTCAACAGCGGTACCGGCTGCACGGGCGGTGTCGCGACCCCGGCCGACGCGGGCCACGGTGACACCGAGAACGTCTTCGGCGTCCTCGGCATCACCTACACCGACAAGGGCGCGGGAGGCGTGCCGGCGGCGACCGGTGACGCCCAGGTGGTGCTCAACCCGGCGCTGACGCAGGGCGAGCACTACGACTCCGCGGAGGGTGTCACGATCACCGACGACACCACCGCGTCCGGACAGCGGAAGCTGACCTCCTTCGACGCGGGTGACTGGATCGCGTACGACCCTGTGTCGTTCGCCGGGATCAACGGGGTCAAGACCCGTGCGAGCGGCGCCGGTACGCTGGCGCTGCGCTGGGGCTCGGCGGACGCGGAGCCGTTCGCGACGGTGCCGGTACCGGCCGGCGATGGCTGGCAGACCGTCACCACCGCGCTGGACAAGGCCCCTTCGGGCACCGGAGAGCTCTTCGTCACCAGCTCCGGCGGTGTCGAGCTGGACTCGCTGACCTTCCAGGGCGCGGGCGTCGCGGACAAGACCGCCCCCAAGGTCACCGCCACACTCAACCCGCCCCGGCCGAACGGTGACGACGGCTGGTACACCAGCAACGTGTCGCTCACGGTCGCGGCGACCGACAACGGAACGGTCGCCAGCCGTCAGTACTCGGTCGACGACGGAGCCACCTGGCAGTCGGCCAACGCGGCCGTCACGCTCTCCAAGGAGGGCGCCACGACGGTCCGTTACCGGGCCACCGACAACGGCGGCAACGTCTCCGACGTGGGCTCGCTCACCGTACGGATCGACCGCACCGGTCCCACGGTGACGGCCACCGGTATCGACGCCGACGGTGTCTACGGGGACTCCAAGCGGCCGACGCCGGTCTTCTCGGCGACGGACGCGGTCTCCGGTGGGGCGACCGTGACGGCCACGGTCGACGGCAAGGCCGTCAACTCCGGCCAGGCGCTGGAACTGTGGCGGCTGCCGCTCGGGAACCACGACCTCACGGTCAGGGCCCGCGACAAGGCCGGCAACACCACCACCAGGACGGTGGCCTTCACCACCCGTACCTCCTACGCGGACATCCGCGCGCTGATCACCCAGCTGCGGGCCGACGGCCTGATCACGGCGCAGGGACAGCAGCGGCTGACCGTACGGCTCGGCCAGGCCGAGGCGCACGCCGACGCGGGACGCACCAGTCAGGCCGCGGCCGTACTGGAGTCGTTCGCCGGATACGCGGGCGACACCGCACTCGTGCCGGACAGCGCGGCGGGCGCGGCCCTCGCACGGGACGCGCGGGCCCTGAAGGGAGGCGCCATCGGCTGACGCCGGGACCGACAGGGCTGCCCCGCCTCCACGCCCCGCTCTCACCGGCGGGGCGGCTCTGTGTCCTGACTCCGCCGGGGAGCCGTTCCCCGCGCCCGCCATGACAGGTTCCGTCAACGGGGCGACAACTTTCGGCGATCTGTGAAAAAGTTGCCGGGAGTCCCCCGCACCCAGGCGTCGAGAGGAAGTGAGCCCGTGAACATCGAGTACCGCGTGCTGAGTCTGCTGCGCGACAACGGCCCGCTCTCCCGCGCCCAGCTCGCGGACCGGCTGGAGGTTCCCCGTCCGCGGCTGCTCGGCGAGCTCGACCGGATGGTCGCCGCCGGGCGCGTCCGCGAGGCGGGCCCCGCCGCGTCGCGGGGCGGGCGGCGCTCCACCCTCGTACAGCTCGATCCCGGGCTGCGGTTCGCGGCCGTCGATCTGGGCGCCAGCTCGATCGACATCGAGATCACCGACGGCGCGCTCGCGCCGGTGGCCGCCTGCTCCGAGCCCGCCGACATCCGTTCCGGGCCGGTCGCCGTGCTCGGCCGGGTCAGCGAGCTCCTGCGCGAGATGGCCGGCGAGGGGCACTACACGCGGCTCGACGCGATCGGCATCGGACTGCCGGGACCGGTCTCCTTCCGGGAGGGCGTCCCGGTCTCGCCGCCGATCATGGTGGGCTGGAACCGTTATCCCGTACGCGACACCCTCGCCAGTGAGCACGGCTGCCCCGTCGTGGTCGACAACGACGTCAACGTGATGTCCCTCGGGGAGCAGCACAGCGGGGTCGCGAAGACCGTCGACCATCTGCTCTTCGTGAAGATAGGCAGCGGTATCGGCTCGGGCATGCAGCACCACGGCCGTATCTACCGGGGCGCGGAGGGCTGCGCCGGGGACATCGGGCATGTCCAGGTGGAGGCCGAGTCGGACGGGCCCGTCTGTTCCTGTGGGAACACCGGCTGTCTGGAGGCGTACTTCGGCGGGGTGGCGCTGGCCAGGGACGCCACGGCGGCCGCGACATCGGGCCAGTCGCCCGCTCTCGCCGAACGGCTCGCCGAGCGGGGGGAGTTGACCGCCCTGGATGTCGCGGAGTGCGCGGACGGCGGCGACAACACGAGCGTGAACCTCGTCAGGGCCGGCGGACACCGGGTCGGGCAGGTGCTCGCCACACTGGTCAGCTTCATGAATCCGTCGATGATCGTGATCGGCGGCGGTCTGACCGGGCTCGGCTATCCGCTGCTCGCCGAGATCCGCAGCGTCGTGTACAAACGCTCGCTGCCGCTGGCCACGGGCAATCTGCCGATCGTCATGTCCGAGCTCGGCCCGCGCGCGGGGGTCGTGGGCGCGGCGCTGCTGGCGAGCGAGCTCGCGTACGGCGGGGAGTCCTACACGGGAGCGGCCTAGCGCCTGTCCGGCCCGTCACCCGCGTCGTCCCCCTGGCGCCTTCGAGTGGCCGCCCGTCGCGTCGTCGGTCACGATGGCGGAGCCGGGCGGGGTACACGCACGGGTGGGCCCGATCGCGAGGCCACCGGAGGAGGAGAGCCGACATGATCGATTCCGTGGACATCCGCGAGTGGCGTACGCAGGCCGTCGTCGACCCCGACGGGCGGAAGATCGGTTCGCTGGAGGCGGTCTACGTCGACACCCGTACCGACGAGCCGTCCGTCGCGACGGTGCTGGTCGGTATGCCGACCCGGCACCGCCTGGTCTTCGTCCCGCTCTCGGGAGCCGTGGTGGGGCCGGGCTACGTCAAGGTCAACTACGAGAGATCGGTCGTGAAGGGCGCACCGTCCATGGGCACGGACGATGTGCTGCCCGCCGAGGACGAGAAGGCCGTCTTCTCCCACTACGACCTCCCCTACGAGCCGGGCCCCAGCGGCGAGCGCCAGCTCGCCCGCCGCTGACCGCAACTCGCGGGCCTCACCGCTCAGCCGGGTAGTACCGGGGACAGGACGAATCCGCTGGTCAGACCTAGCGTGAACGCACAGCGACACACGTTCACGCCAGGCGCAGCGGAGGATGACATGAGCGACAACAGCGGCAGGACGGTCCTGGTGACCGGTGGATCCGGTTTCCTCGCCACCCGATGTCTGGCGCAGGCCCTTGATCAGGGGTACCGCGTACGCACCACCGTGCGGAATCCGGCGCGGGAGAGCGGCGTACGGGACCACGTCGGGGCGGCGGGCGTCACGCGCGGGGACGCGCTGTCCTTCGCCGTCGCGGACCTGACGTCGGAAGAGGGCTGGCGGGAGGCCATGGCGGGCTGCGACTACGTTCTGCATGTCGCCTCGCCCTTCCCGCCGCGACGCCCCGAGAACGAGGACGACCTGATCGTGCCCGCGCGCGAGGGGACACTCCGTGTGCTGCGCACGGCCCGCGACGCGGGTGTCCGTCGCGTGGTCGTCACCTCCTCGTTCGGCGCGGTCGGCTACGGCCACCCGCAGACCGACCGGCCCTTCACGGAGGACGACTGGACGGAGGTCGACAACGACGTCGCCCCCTACATCAAGTCCAAGACGCTGGCCGAGCGCGCGGCCTGGGACTTCATGGCCGACGAGGGTGGAGCCATGGAGCTGGCGGTCGTCAATCCCGTGGGGATCTTCGGTCCGGTGCTCGGTCCGGACCACGCGAGTTCCATCAACATCATCAGCATGTTGATGAACGGGGACCTCCCCGCCGCTCCGCGCCTGTATTTCGGGGTCGTCGACGTGCGTGACGCGGCGGACCTCCACCTCCGCGCCATGACCCGCGCCGAGGCGGCCGGCCGGCGGTTCGTCGCTTCCGCCGGGGACGCCCTGTCGATGCACGACATCGCGATGATCCTGCGCGAGCGCCTGGGTGAGGCGGCGCGGCTGGTGCCGACCGGCGTCCTGCCGGACGACGCGGTCCGCCGGGCGGCCGAGACCGACCCCGAGATGCGCGAGACCGCCGAGAACGTCGGGAAGATCCGCCACCTCAGCAGCGAGCGGGCGAGGCGCGTGCTCGGCTGGAACCCGCGCTCCAGCGCGGACACCGTGACGGCCACGGCGGAGAGTCTGCTCCGCCTCGGTCTGCTCAAGGCGGACGCCTAGCTTCCGCGCCGACGCGCAGCTTCCGCGCCTGCCCCCGGCCCACTCCGTCTACTCCGCCTTGACGAACGCCTTCACGGCCGTCTCCGCGGCCCGCTCCACCAGGTCGATGCCGGACTTGTACGTGCGCTGTCCGTCGGACAGGACCGCGACGAGCAGCGTGTGGCCGTCGTGCTCGACGCGCCCGATGCTGTTGACGTCCCACAGCCCCGTCGCGCTGCGCGCCAGCCAGCCGTTCTTCAGCGCCGGCCCGGCGGCGGACCCCTTGCCGTCGTCGGCGGCGGATATCCCCCACCGCTGGTCGGGCTCGACCGTGCTCATCAGCGCCCGCAGGTACGCGCGGGACTGGGCGGTCAGCGGGGAGTGGGCGTCGCCGAGGACGGCCTCCAGGAGGAGTGTCTGGTCGGCCGCCGTCGTGCGGGTCAGACCCCAGTGACCGTCCTTGTCGCCCTGGGTGGCCTTGAGGCCGAGACGCTTGTTGGCGGCGTTCAGGCCGTCCGTCTCGCCCACGGCCTTCCAGAGCTTCTCCGTCGCGCCGTTGTCGCTGTGCCGGATCATCGAGGCGGCCAGCTTCTTCTGGGGCGCGGTGAGGGGTTCCCCGCGGTCCTGGGCGTGGAGCAGGAGCGCCGCGAGGATGTCGACCTTGACGATGCTGGCCGTGTCGTAGGCGCCGGAGCCGCCGCCGTAGACGGCCGCTCCCCTGCCGTCGAGGTCCGCGACGGCGACCGTGTAGCGTCCGTCGCTCTTCGGCAGCGCGTCCAGCGCCTGGCGCATCGCGCCCTCGACGCCGGCGTGCGCCGCTGCGGGCGCCGCAGCGGCGGCACGGGCCGGGCTGTGGCTGTCGGGCGTCTGCGCCGCGGCGAATGCCACGCCGGGCACCGTCACGGCGAGGGCGAGCGCGGCCACGGCGTATCGCGGCGACCTACGAATCTCGGGCATAAGCGGACATTAGGCAAAACAGGTCGCCGCAGGCAACGTGCGTATCGTCACACCGACAACCGCTGTCCGGCCCTGGGGCCCACCGGGCCGGACAGCGGCGCACAGCCTTCTCAGCAGGTGAGATCGCGGCCCGGCGGGGTCCACAGTACGCGTGTGAACTGCTGGTAGAGCTCGACCCGGTGTTCCATCTGCGCGGGATTGCCACCGTTGCACTCGGCGGATCCGTTCAGGCTCCAGATCGTCTGCCCGAAGCCCTTCTTGTTCACCATCGCGTCGTGCCCGGTCATCGTGCCCGGCCCGGACTGGGTGTTCCAGTACCAGAGCGCGGTCATCCAGGCCACGGCAGGATCGGTCTCGACCAGCCACGGATTGTTGAGCAGGTCGAGACCGAGCGCGTCGCCCGCCGCCTTGTAGTTGAAGTTCCAGCTCAGCATGATCGCGCCGCGCCCGTAGTAGGCGTCCCGCCCGGCCGGGCAGCCGTAGGGCTGGGTGTCGTCGCAGAAGACCGGATACATCTCGGGGTTCTGCGACACCACATAGAACAGCCCGCCGGTCTCATGGCTGATGTTGGCGAGGAAGGCCGCCGCCTCCTGCTTGCGGGTGGTGCGGCTGCCGGTCTTCGCGAAGCCGGGGTACGCCTCCGTGGCCTCGATGAGGCCGTCGTACGTGAAGAACGGGTCCCGGTCCGGGAACATCCGCTCGAACTGGGCCTCGCTGACGACGAATCGCGGCTTGTGGTGCCCGCCTCGCGCCTCACCCGTCGCGCCCTGGCCGCTCTCGCTCCGGGAGGACTGCGCGGCGGCCGGCAGCGCGGCGACGAGCAGACCGCAGACCAGCAGCAGGGCGGCCATGACGGCCGTGGTGCCTCTTCTCAACACTGTTGCTTCACTCCTGAACGGTGTGTGGGGGACAGACGTTCATGGGACCGGCGCCCATCCACAACTGCCGCCCAGGACAGTGCGGTTACGCGGACGCCGCCGCGCAGAGGCTACGGGCAGCACACCCTCCCTGAAAAGGTCCATACCAATTCTTTGGGGAAGGGAGACCGCTCCGCGGCGGGACCCGCTCCCTCGTCCGGCCCGATCGGGAAAACACCCCCTAAGCTCGGCCAATGGCCAAGTATTTCGACGTACACCCCGAGAACCCCCAGCGCCGCACGATCACCAGCGTGGCCGAGAGCATCCGGTCCGGCGCGCTCATCGCGTACCCGACGGACTCCTGCTACGCGTTGGGCTGCCAGTTGGGCAGCCGGGACGGCATCAGCCGGATCCGGTCCATCCGGAATCTCGACGACCGTCACCACTTCACGCTGGTCTGCCAGAACTTCGCGCAGCTCGGCCAGTTGGTGCAGATCGACAACGACGTGTTCCGCGCGATCAAGGCGGCGACGCCCGGCAGTTACACGTTCATCCTGCCGGCGACCAGGGAGGTGCCGCGCCAGCTGCTGCACCCGAAGAAGAAGACGGTCGGGGTCCGTATCCCGGACCATGTCGTCGCCCAGGCGCTGCTCGCGGAGCTCGGGGAGCCGCTGCTCTCCAGCACGCTGCTGCTGCCCGACGACGGCGAGCCGATGACCCAGGGCTGGGAGATCAAGGAGCGGCTCGACCATGTGCTGGACGTCGTGGTCGACTCGGGCGACTGCGGCACCGAGCCGACCACCGTCATCGACTTCTCCGAAGGTGAGCCGGAGATCGTACGCAGGGGGGCGGGCGACCCCGCGCGATTCGAGTAGGCGCACCGCACGGTCGTGGGCCGGGTTGGGGCGGGGCGGGGTCAGGTCTCGCGTCGCCGACCCGGCCCCGCGCCCCTACGCTGGTCTGAGGCTGTCCGGACCGTGCTCCCGACCGCGCCTGTCCAGCGTCCGGGCGGAGGAAGGAAGTCCCGCCATGGCGATCATCTCGCGCGGGTTCCACGGCCGAAGGCCGGAGCCCGGCCGGAAACTGCCGCCCGGACAGTACGAGGTCCACGACTTTCCCGTCCTGTCCGCCGGACCCACACCACGCGTGACGCACGACGAGTGGGAGTTCACCCTCACCACCGAGGCGGGCGCCCGGCACACCTGGGACTGGCCCCAGCTGATGGCGATGCCCGCCGAGACGCCGACGGTCGACCTGCACTGTGTGACGAAGTGGTCGAAGTTCGGGACGCACTGGGAGGGGGTCTCGCTCGACAGCCTGATGGAGGGCGTCGAGACGGCCGCCGATTTCGCACTCGTCCACTCCTACGGCGGGTACACGACCAACCTCCCGCTGGAGGACCTGCTCGACGGCAAGGCGTGGATCGCCCACCGCTACGACGGTGAGGAGCTCGCCCCCGAGCACGGCGGCCCGGCGCGGCTGCTCGTCCCGCACCTGTATCTGTGGAAGTCCGCGAAGTGGGTGCGCGGGATCGAGCTGCTGCTCGACGACGAGCCGGGCTTCTGGGAGGGCCTGGGCTACCACTCGTACGGAGATCCGTGGCGCGAGCAGCGCTATCAGGGGGACTGATGGTGAGCGCACCGCTGCGCTGGCTGGTGGCCGAACTGGTAGACCGGCGGGCGGAGTCGGCAACGGCCCGGACGCTGGTGTTCGACGTGCCCGGCTGGCCGGCGCATCTGGCGGGCCAGCACGTGGACGTACGGCTCACGGCGGAGGACGGGTACAGCACGCAGCGCAGTTACTCGGTGGCGTCCGCGCCGGACGGTGACCGCGTGGAGCTGACGATCCAGCGCGTGGGGGACGGTGAGGTGTCGCCGTATCTGATGGATGTCATGGTCCCCGGTGACCGGGTGGAGCTGCGCGGTCCGATCGGCGGCTGGTTCGTCTGGCGGCCGGAGCAGGCCGAGCCCGTGCTGCTGGTGGGCGGCGGCTCGGGAGTGGTGCCCCTGATGTCGATGGTGCGCACACGTGGGGCAGTGGGCACGCGTGGCGCGGCGGGCGGGCGCGCGCCGTTCCGTCTGCTCTACTCCGTGCGCGAGCCGGACGATCAGCTGTATGTGCCCGAACTGCTCCGCGGGGAGCCCGGCCTCGACACGGAGTATCTCTACACACGCGCCGCGCCGCCCGGACACCACAGGCCGGTGGGCCGGCTGACGGCCGAGGATCTGGTACGCGCGGGCTGGCCCGCCGATCAGCGTCCCCTCTGTTACGTGTGCGGGCCGACGGGCTTCGTGGAGAACGCCGCGACGCTGCTGACCGGTCTCGGCCACGACCCCGCCCGGATCAGGACCGAACGCTTCGGCCCCAGTGGAGGATGACATGGACGTCAATCGCACGCGCGACGAGGTCGCCGACGAGGCCTACCAGGACGGCAACATGCTGGGCGGCCCGCTCTCCGAGATCTTCGCGGTCGATCTGACCGGGGCCGTGGGCAGCTGCGCCGGGTGCGGCCGCCGGGGTCCGGTGGCCCAACTCCGTGTCTACGACCGGGCACCGGGTCTGGTGGCCCGGTGCCCGCGGTGCGAAGAGGTGGTGATCCGGCTGGTCCGGGGGAAGGACACCGCGTGGCTGGATCTGCACGGCGCCTCCTCGCTCACGATCCCCCTCGACCCGTCGGCGACCTGAACGCCCCGGCCGACGGACCGTCAGGAACCCACCCGGCGTTTGTTCCAGACGTCGAACCCGACGGCGGCCAGCAGCACCAGACCCTTGATGACCTGCTGATAGTCGGTGCCGATGCCGACCAGGGACATGCCGTTGTTGAGGACACCGAGGACAAGTCCGCCGATGACGGCGCCGAACACCGTGCCGACGCCGCCGCTCATCGACGCGCCGCCGATGAACGCCGCCGCGATGGCCTCCAGTTCGAAGTTGACACCGGCCTGCGGGACACCGGCGTTGAGGCGCGCCGCGTAGACGATCCCGGCTAGCGCGGCGAGTACGCCCATGTTGACGAAGACCAGGAAGGTGACGCGCCGGTCCTTCACGCCGGAGAGTTTCGCCGCCGCGCGGTTGCCGCCCAGCGCGTACACATGGCGGCCGACGACGGCGTTGCGCATGACGTAGCCGAAGCCGATGAGCAGGGCGGCGAGCAGCAGCAGGACGACGGGAACACCGCGGTAACTGGCGAGCGTCATGGTGAAGGCGAGGACCGCCGCGGCGAGCGCCACGCACTTGGTGAGGAAGAGATTACGAGGCAGGACCTCCAGCTCGTACTCCTTCTGGCGGCGCCGGTCCCGGACCTCCTGGAGGAGTGCGAACGCGAGCAGTGCCAGCCCCAACAGCAGTGTCAGATTGTGGTAGTTGGTGGCCGGTCCGATCTCCGGGAGGTAGCCGGTGGAGATCTTCTGGAAGCCTTCGGGGAACGGGCCGAGCGAGCGTGAGCCGAGGAAGATCTGGGTGCCGCCGCGGAAGAGCAGCATCCCGGCGAGGGTGACGATGAACGAGGGGATGCCGACGTACGCGATCCAGAAGCCCTGCCAGGCGCCCGCCACCGCGCCGATCGCGAGGCCGAGTACGAGAGCGAGGACCCACGGGATGTCGTGCTCGACCATCATCACCGCGCACGCGGCGGAGACGAACGCGGCCAGGGAGCCGACGGAGAGGTCGATATGGCCGGCGATGATGACAATCATCATGCCGATGCCCAGCACCAGGATGTAGCTGTTCTGGAGGACCAGGTTGGTGACGTTGTTGGGCTTGAGAAGGACGCCGTCGGTCCATATCTGGAACAGCACGACGATCAGCGCGAGCGCGATGAGCATCCCGTACTGCCGCATGTTGCGCCGCGCCGCGTCCAGCAGCAGATCACGGGTGGCGGAGGAGTGCGGGCGGTCGGGCCGCGGCGGGCCGCCCGGGGCCTTGTCGCCCGGGGATTTCGAGAGGTCGGTGGTGGCCGGACCCATGTCGTCTACCTCGTGTTCCTGGTCATGTGGCGCATCAGGACTTCCTGGGTCGCCTCCGCGCGTGGAATCTCACCGGTGAGCCGGCCGGCCGCCATGGTGTAGACGCGGTCGCACATCCCGAGCAGCTCCGGGAGTTCGGAGGAGATGAAGACAACGGCCTTGCCCTGTGCGGCGAGCCGGTCGATGACGGTGTAGATCTCGTACTTGGCGCCGACGTCGATCCCGCGGGTCGGCTCGTCGAGCAGGAGCACATCGGGTCCTGCGAAGATCCACTTGCTGAGGACGACCTTCTGCTGGTTGCCCCCGGAGAGCCGGCCTGTCTGTTCGAAGACGGTCGGGGCCTTGATGTTCATGCCGGTGCGGTAGGACTCGGCGACGCGGGTCTCCTCGTGCTCGTCGACGATGCCGCGCCGCGCGACCTTCGGCAGGGCGCTGAGGGTGATGTTGCGGCCGATGGTGTCGATGAGGTTGAGCCCGTACTGCTTGCGGTCCTCGGTGACATACGCGATGCCGTGCCCCACGGCCTCGGGCACGGTTCTCGTACGGATCTCCCGCCCGTCCTTGAAGACCGTCCCGCTGATGTTGCGGCCGTAGGAGCGCCCGAAGACGCTCATGGCGAGTTCGGTGCGGCCCGCGCCCATCAGCCCGGCGATACCGACGATCTCGCCCCGGCGGACATGGATCGAGACGTTGTCGACCACCTTGCGCTGCTGGTCGATCGGGTGGTGCACGGTCCAGTCACGGATCTCCAGCGCGGGCCGCGCCCCGGGGTCGCCTTCGTGCGGGGTGCGTTCGGGGAAGCGGTGGTCGAGGTCGCGGCCGACCATGCCGCGGATGATGCGGTCCTCGGTGGTCGAATCGGCTCTGACGTCGAGGGTTTCGATGGTGCGGCCGTCACGGAGGATGGTGACGGAGTCGGCGACCTCGGCGATCTCGTTGAGCTTGTGCGAGATGATGATGGAGGTGATGCCCTGGGCCTGCAATTCCCTTATGAGAAGCAGGAGTTGGGCGCTGTCCGAGTCGTTGAGCGCGGCGGTCGGCTCATCGAGGATGAGCAGCTTCACCTCCTTGGCGAGGGCCTTGGCGATCTCCACCAGTTGCTGCTTGCCCACACCGATGTCGGCGACCCTGGTCCCCGGGTGCTCGGTGAGCCCGACCCTCTTCAGCAGCGCGGCGGCGTGCTTCAGCGTCTCGTTCCAGCTGATGATCCCGCGCCTCGCGTGCTCGTTTCCGAGGAAGATGTTCTCGGCGATCGACAAGTACGGGACGAGGGCGAGTTCCTGATGGATGATCACAATGCCGCGGGCCTCGCTGGCCCCGATGTCCTTGAAGGCACAGGGTGAGCCCTGGAAGAGGATCTCACCGTCGTAACTGCCGTGCGGATGAACGCCGCTGAGGACCTTCATCAGCGTCGACTTGCCCGCTCCGTTCTCTCCGCAGATGGCATGCACCTCCCCCGGCGCGACGGTGAGCGTGACATCGGAGAGCGCCCTGACCCCGGGGAAGGTCTTGCCGATGGAGCGCATCTCCAGGACGGGTGCGGTCACAGGTCACTCGCCTTGATGTAGCCGGAGTCGACCAGGACGGACTGGTAGTTGGCCTTGTCGACGCTGACCGGGTCCAGCAGATAAGCGGGGACGACCTTGGTCTCGTTGTCGTACGTCTTCTCGTCGTTGACCTCGGGCTTCTTGTCGTTCAGTACGGCGTCGGCCATCTGCACCGCCTGCTTGGCCAGCGCGCGGGTGTCCTTGTAGACGGTCTGCGTCTGCTGCCCGGCGATGATCGACTTGACCGAGGCGACCTCGGCGTCCTGGCCGGTGACGAGCGGGTACGGCTTGGCGGCCGTGCCGTAACCGTCCGACTTCAGGGCGGACAGGATGCCGATGGAGATGCCGTCGTAGGGCGAGAGCACGGCGTCGACGTCGTCGGAGCCGTAGGACTTGGTGAGCAGGTCGTCCATCCGCCGCTGCGCGGTGCCGCCGTCCCAGCGGAGCGTGGTGACCTGGTCGAGCTGTGTCTGGCCGCTCTTGACGACGAGCTGCTTCTTGTCGATGTACGGCTTGAGGGTCTTCCAGGCGCCCTGGAAGAAGTAGCGGGTGTTGTTGTCGTCCGGCGAGCCGGCGAACAGCTCGATGTTGAACGGGCCTTCGTCGCCGGCGCCGTCCTTCAGGCCGAGCTTGTCGATGAGGTAGGTCGCCTGGAGGACGCCGACCTTCTCGTTGTCGAACGAGGCGTAGTAGTCGACGTTCGGGCTGCCGAGGATGAGCCGGTCGTAGGAGATGACCTTGATGCCCTGGTCGGCCGCCTGGCCCAGGACGTCACCCAGCGCCCGGCCGTCGATGGAGGCGACGACGAGGACGTCGACCCCCTTCGTGATCATGTTCTCGATCTGGGAGACCTGCTGGTCGACGTCGTCCTCGCCGTACTGGAGGTCGGTCTTGTAGCCGAGCTTCTTGAACTCGGCGACCATGTTGCGGCCGTCGGCGATCCAGCGTTCCGACGATTTGGTCGGCATCGCGATCCCGACGGTGGACCCCTTGCCGCCCTTCTTCTCCTCCTTGCTTCCTCCCTCGCCGCTCTGACCGCAGGCGGTCAGCGCGAGGGCGAGCGATGTGACGACGACGGTGAGTGCGGCGCGGCTGGTGCGCATGGTCATCAGTCCTTGTCCTTAGGTGAGCGGGAAACGGTTGAGCGGGCCGGGGAGGCGGGAGCCGAGCGGCGACATGCCGCCGTCGGCGCCGTGGCGGGCGAGCAGGTCGAGTACGAGCCGGCCGCGCCGTACGCGTTCGCGGGCGGTGGCCAGGGTGAGTTCGCGCAGGTGGGCGCCGTAGGGGTAAATGCCGGGCGCCTTGGAGAGGCCGAACTTGAGGTACAGGGGCGCGCCGCGGCGGATCAGTTCGGCGGTCTCGTACATCCGGACGTAGCCGCCGAGGTCGTCGGGTGCCTCGATGTAGAGGTCCATCGGGGCGCGGCTGGCGCCGCGGATCTCGGTGAAGTGGGCGAGCGCGAGATCGGAGGGGATGTTGAGTGAGTCGGCGCCGAGGCGTTCGTAGACCGTGTACGAGGCGGGATTGACGGGCCCGATGAGTGCCGACACCTTGAGGGTCGTGTCGGCGGGCAGGTCGCCCCGCTCCCGCAGCCGGTGCAGTGACCAGAGCACCCCCTCGTCGGCGACGAGCAGGCATTTGACGCCCAACTCGGCGGCGCGCAGGGCGTCTTCGACACAGCCGGCGACGGCGTCGCGGCCCCGGGCGCGCAGGCCGGCGCCGCCGGAGTCGGTGCGGGTGGCGGCGCCGGTGTCCCAGGTGCCGCGTGGGCCGGTGAAGAGGCACAGTTCGATGTCGCGGTCCGCGCAGGCTCCGGCCATCTCGGTGATCTCGTCGTCGGTGAGCATCCAGACGCCGCTGCCCTGGCTGATCCGGTGGACCGGCACATCGAGGCGGGCGGATTCCTTGAGGACTTCGGTGAGGGCCTCGGGGCCCTCGACGGAGGGGATCTCGGTGCGCCAGGTGCCGCCGTCGGGGAAGGTGTGCGGCGACGTGTCGGCGGGGTGGTCGTCGGGGGCGGCCAGGCCGAGGGTGGCGAGGGCCCGCCCACCGGGGCGGCGGCGGGTGCCGTGGGCTGGTGCGTCGGTCAACGGACATGTCCTTCGGTCGCCGCCTGTGGTGTCCGGCGGTGCTTGCGTTCAAGGGAGTTGGTTGAGGGTGTTGGCGGGTATCGGCGAGGTATCGGCGGGTGTTGGCCGGTGTTCGAGATTTCGAACCCCGTTCGGATATTTCGACAGGAAGCGGTCAGGGCGTGCCCCGCCGGTGCGGTCAGGGGCGCAGCAGCACCTTCCCCGTGCCGGGGTCGCCGCCGCCGACGAGCGCGACCGCCTCGGCGTACCGCTCCAGCGGGAACTCGTGGGTGATGAGCGGGCCCGGGTCGAGCAGGCCCGCCGTGAAGGCGCGTACGGCGAAGGACCAGGCGGCCGACGGGGCGCCGAAGACGCTGCGTACGGTCAGCTGGCTCACCGAGAGATGGACGGGGTCGATCCCGGTCGCACCGGCCGAGAACATCCCGGTGAGTACGACCCGGCCGCCACGCCGTGCCAGCAGGCAGGACGAGGCCGCTGTGGTGGGCGCGCCCGCCGTCTCGACCACGAGGTCGTAATGGCCCCGGCGGTCCTCGGCCTCGGCCGGACCGAGGACTTCGTGCGCGCCGAACTCGGGGGCGAGGGCGGCGCGTTGCTTGCGCGGTTCGATCACCGTCAGCTCGCCCGGCGCGTACGCGGCCAGGAACTGGACCGCGAGCAGTCCGAGTGTTCCTGCGCCCACGACGGCGATCCGCTCGCCGGGCTCCGGGCAGCCGGCCCGTACGGCTCCGGCGACCACGGCGGCCGGCTCCAGGAGGGCGGCGGCCCGCAGGTCGGCGTCGTCGGCCAGGGGGTGCAACAGCCGTGCGGGGACGACGACATGGTCGGCGAACGCGCCCGGCCGGGTGAAGCCCGTCTCGTCGTAGCCGCCGGTGCACAGTGAGGTGTCGCCGGCCCGGCACCGTTCACAGATGCCGCAGGTGCGGAAGCCCTCGGCGACGGTGCGCCTGCCGACGAGTGCCGGATCGACTCCCCCGCCGACGGCCTCGACGGTGCCGGACCATTCATGGCCGGGGGTGACGGGGTAGCGGACATAGCCGGGGTCACGGCGGCCGTGGTACACCTCGCGGTCGCTGAGACAGATCCCGGCCGCGGCGACCTTCACCAGCACCTCCCCGGGTCCGGGGACGGGCCGCTCCCCCTCAGCGAGCCGGTGGACGCCGGGCCGGTCGACGACGATCGCCCGGCTCATCGGAGCCCGGCTCATCGGGGCGCCTTGGGTGCGCGCTTCTCCCAGCCCTCGGCCCAGAGGTCGAACCGGGCCTGCTGCTGCGGGAATTCGGCCGCGGCGTCGGCATTGAACTCGACACCGAGTCCCGGCGCGTGCGAGATCTCGAAGCAGCCCGTCTCCGGGTCGACCTCGGGCGCGCCCCTGACGATCTTCTTGATCTCCGCGTCGGCGAAGTCGTTGAAGTGC
Source organism: Streptomyces sp. NPDC058665 (assembly GCF_042714995.1). Lineage (NCBI taxonomy): Bacteria > Bacillati > Actinomycetota > Actinomycetes > Kitasatosporales > Streptomycetaceae > Streptomyces > Streptomyces sp. NPDC058665. Next base: position 80,916 of record NZ_JBHXRX010000018.1, on the reverse strand, counting down.
TCCAGGATCTTGAAGTTGGGTGTGCAGGCGCCCAGTTGGAGACTGGCGGCGGTCAGCACGGACCCGCCGACGTTGTGCGGGGCCACCAGCACGTAATGCGTCTCGGCGGTGGCGGCGAGCTTCCGTGCCTCCAGGATGCCGCCGATATGTCCGACGTCCGGCTGGATGATGTCGGCGGCCTGCGAGGCGAACAGCTCACGGAACTCGATGCGGTCGTGGATGCGTTCGCCGGTCGCGACGGGGATGTCCACCTTCCCGGCGACCTTGCCGAGCGCCTGGAGATTCTCCGGCGGTACGGGCTCCTCCAGCCACGCCGGCTCGAACGGGGCCAGTTCGCGCGCCAGCCGTACCGCCGTCGCCGGGCTGAACCGTCCGTGCATCTCCAGCATCAGCTCGGTGTCGTGGCCGATCGCGTCCCGTACGGCCTCGATCAGCGACACCGCGTAGCGGGTCCCGGCCCGGTCCAGCTCGTAGTGGCCGGTGCCGAACGGGTCGATCTTCAGGGCGCGGTAGCCGCGGGCCACGACCGCCTCGGCGGCCTGGTGGTACGCCTCGGGAGTGCGCTCGGTGGTGTACCAGCCGTTCGCGTACGCCTTGACGCGGTCGGTGACCTTTCCGCCAAGCAGCTGCCACACCGGGACGCCGAGGGCCTTGCCCTTGATGTCCCAACAGGCCATCTCCACCACGGCGATGCCCGACATCACGATCTCGCCGGCCCGCCCGAAGTCGCCGTACTTCATCCGGCGGACCAGGTCCTCGACGGCGAACGGGTCGGAACCCGCGATGTGGTTGGTCTCGGCCTCGCGCAGATATCCCACCAGCGCGTCGGTCCTGCCGAGCATCCGTGTCTCACCGACGCCGGTCAGCCCCTCGTCGGTGTGGACCAGGACGTAGGTGAGATTACGCCAGGGCGTGCCGACGACATGGGTGCTGATTCCCGTGATGCGCACTGCGGTACCCCTAGAGGTTGTTCGATATGCCGGCCGGTCGCCGCTGTTCGATATTTCGTCACGCGTTCGAAATGCTGGCGTGACCGTAAACAGCCGGACGGGGGGTGTCAATGGGGCGTGCAGCGACTAATCTGCGTTCGTCATTCCGATCAATGACCGAAGTGTCGAACAGAAGGGTGGGGTGGGCATGGGACGGCTGGTCCCCGCGGTGACGCGGGCGTTCGACATTCTCGAACTGTTCCTGGAGGGCGACGGGAAACTCTCCGCGCCGGATGTCATCCGCCGGCTGGGGCTGCCGCGCACCACCGTGCACGAACTGCTCACCACCCTCGCCGCCCGCTCGTATCTGGAGGCGATACCCGAGCAGCCCGGTCGCTACCGGCTCGGCGTGCGCGCCTACCAGCTCGGCAGCCGGTACGCGGAACAGCTCGATCTCGCCGCCGAGGGCCGGCAGATCGCCACGGACATCGCGGAGACCTGCGACGAGACCGTGCATGTCGCGATCCTCGAAGACCTCGATGTCATCTACATCGCGAAGGTGGACTCCACACACACGGTCCGCATGGTGTCGGCCGCGGGCCGCCGGCTGCCCGCGCACTGCACCTCGGTCGGCAAGATGCTGCTCGCCTCGCTCCCCGAGCCGGAACTCGACGCCCGGCTCACCGGCGCCGAACTCACGGCCATGACCGACAACAGCATCACCGACGTGGCCGTTCTGCGGACGGCGCTCGCCGGCATCAGACGGCGCGGAATCGCGGTGGAGCACCGGGAGTCCAACTCGGATGTGAGCTGTGTGGCCGCTCCGGTCCGCGACAGGCGGGGCCAGGTCGTGGCCGCGCTCTCGATCTCCGTTCCGATGATCCGCTGGACGGAGATCCGCGAGGAGGAACTGGCCCAACTGGCGGCGAAAGGCGCGGAAGCACTGTCGGTACGGCTCGGGCACCGGGCGGGGTGACCTGCGGGGCAGCGGAAAGCCCCGGAGGACTTTCTACTGGTACGTGACAAAGTATGGACGGTCTCAACAGAAGTCTCTAGTCTTTCGCTCTACGTCGACCGGTGGTGTAGGAGACAGGCCGCCGGTCGAGCCGCTGAACCGACAGAACGCCACGTACGAACCAGCATCCGCATCCGTTGCCAGACCTCCGTATCCGGTTCGAAGGGCTTGCCCCGCGGTGAACTCCGCCCCGGGGCCAGGGTGTTCTTTCTTCCCGGTGCGCGAAGTGCCAGGAGGAAGAATGGATCAAAGACCGGGCCGCCGCCTGCGCAGATCTCTGCTCAGTCTGCTCGCCGTCTCGTTCCTCGCCACCGGCCTCATGACGACCCCGGCCACCGCCGCGGATCCCGTCGCCGCCGATCCCGTCACCCGTGAAGTGCCGCCGCAGGAGCCGGGGGTCACACTGCGCGTGTTCGACGTGCAGGTACCGCTGGACAAGATCTGCGTTCTCAAACCCGGACAGACCCCGAACGTCGACAAGTTGATGCCCACGATCGACTGGTCGTCGACCGCCGACTTCGGCGGCATCGGCGACAACTTCGTGTCGCAGGTCATCGGCAACATCGACGTTCCGCAGGACGGTTCGTACGCCTTCCGGCTGACCAGCGACGACGGTTCGCGGCTGCTGATCGACGATCAGGTCGTCATCGACCACGACGGTCTGCACGGCGCCGAGCCGAAGGACGGCACGGTCACGCTGACGGCCGGTTACCACTCCCTGCGTATCGATCACTTCGACCGCACCGGCGGCCAGAACATCACCCTCGCCTGGCAGCCGCCGGGCGCCTCCGGCTTCACCGTCGTACCCAACTCCGTTCTCAGCACGGACGCCGGTGTCGTCCGCGTGACGGCGCCGGGCCGCAAGGAGTGCGAGGGGGTCAGGGACTCCCCCGGCGACGGGCTGCCCCTGAACGGCGTGCACCCCGGGTACACGCTGACCGACCTCCGGCCGAGCGGGTTCGAGCCGCAGGTCACGGCCATGGACTGGCTGCCCGACGGCCGGCTGGCCGTCACCACCTGGGGCGGGACCGACAACGTGACGGGCGAGGTCTACCTCCTCAGCGACGTCACGGGCAGCACGGGCCCCGACAAGGTCAAGGCCAAGAAGGTGGCCGAGGGCCTCAAGGAGCCCCAGGGCATCAAGTACGTCGACGGTTCGCTGTACGTGTCGCAGAAGAACGAGCTGACGGAGCTCCAGGACACGAACGGGGACGACGTCACCGACACCTACCGGAAGGTCGCCACCTGGCCGTACGGCGGGAACTTCCACGAGTTCGCGTTCGGGCTGCTCTACCAGGACGGCTTCTTCTATCTGAACCTGTCGGTCGCGATCAACCAGGGCGGCGCGACGACGAATCCGCAGCCCGCGAAGAACCGCGGCTCCACGATCAAGGTGAACAAGGAGACGGGCGAGGTCAGTTATATCGCCGGTGGGCTGCGTACCCCCAACGGCATCGGCTGGGGTCCCGAGGGCGACATCTTCGTGACCGACAACCAGGGCGGCTGGCTGCCCTCGTCGAAGCTGGTCCACATCAAGCAGGACCGCTTCTTCAACCACTACACCAACCCGGCCGGGCCGTTCGACGCCAAGCCGGTCACCAAGCCGGTGCTGTGGCTGCCGCAGAACGAGATCGCCAACTCCCCGAGCACACCCCTGCTGTTGAAGGAAGGCCCGTTCGCAGGGCAGATGATCTTCGGCGACGTCACGTACGGCGGCATTCAGCGCGGATATCTGGAGAAGGTCAAGGGCGAGTACCAGGGCGCGGTCTTCCGCATGACCCAGGGGCTGGAAGCCGGTGTCAACCGGATCAGCATGGGCCCGGACGGCGCGATCTACGCCGGCGGTCTGGGCGCCGGCGGCAACTGGGGCCAGGAGGGCAAACTCTCGTACGGGCTCCAGAAGTTGACGCCCAACGGCAAGGACGCCTTCGACATCCTGGCGATGCGGGCGAAGCAGGGCGGCTTCGAGCTGGAGTACACCAAGCCGCTCTCGGCCGAGACCGTCGCCGAACTGGTCGACCGCTACGAGGTCAAGCAGTGGTACTACGCCGCGACGCCGGACTACGGCGGTCCGAAGATCGATGAGGAGACGCTGAAGGTCCAGTCGGCCACGGTGTCCGCCGACGGCAAGAAGGTCACCCTCGCGATCGACGGCCTCAAGTCCAACAGGGTGGTGCACGTACGCTCGCCGCGGCCGTTCAGCGCCGAGGGCGGCGAGACGCTGTGGAGCACCGAAGCCTGGTACACCCTCAACTCGCTGGTCGGTGCGGAGCCGACCAAGACGCTGTACGAGGCGGAGGAGGCGGCGCTGACCGGCGGTGCGCGGGTCGACACCGAGCACGCGGGCCACTCGGGCGGCGGCTTCGTCGACAGCTACGGGACACAGGGCGCCACCACCACGTTCGACGTGAAGACGACCAAGGCGGGCAAGTACGACGTCGGGCTGCGGTACGCCAACGGCCCGAACCCGTTCGTCGGCGACAAGACGATCAGCCTCTATCTCAACGGCCGCAAGATGAAGCAGGTGACCCTGCCCAGTACCGGCAAGTGGGACGGCTGGGCGACGGTGACCGAGACGCTGCCACTGAGCCGCGGGGCCAACACCATCGCGTACCGGTACGACGAGGGCGACACCGGCCATGTCAATCTCGACCTGATCACCGTCCATCCCAAGGACAGCCGCGTCACGCTCTTCAACGGGAAGGACCAGTCGCAGTGGCAGCACACCAACGGCACCGACGTCCGGTGGCCGTTGACCGACGAGGGAGCGATGGAGGTCTGCTGCGGCGACATCCGCACCAAGCAGGCGTTCAAGGACTTCAAGCTGCATGTCGAGTTCCGGGTGCCGAAGCTGCCACCGGACGTGACCGGCCAGGACCGCGGGAACAGCGGCGTCTATCTCCAGGAGCGGTACGAGATCCAGATCCTGGACTCGTTCGGTGTCGAGAAGCTCGCCAACAACGAGGCGGCGGCTATCTACACCAAGAAGGCGGCGGACCACAACGCCTCGACGGCGCCTGAGACTTGGCAGACGTACGAGATCACGTTCCGGGCCGCCCGCTTCGGCGCCGACGGGAAGAAGACGGAGGACGCCCGCGTCAGCGTGGTGTGGAACGGCAAGCTCGTCCACGACAACGTCGCGATCGACGGTCCGACCGGTAACGGCGCGCCGGAGAGCACGGCGACGGGCGCCATCCGGCTCCAGGACCACGGCAACAAGGTGCGTTACCGCAACATCTGGATCGAGCCCCAGGCGTAGGACGTGCTGTAGACGTCCCGTCCCAGGAGGTCCTCTTCCCGCTCCCCCCGGCCGGTCACGGCCGGGGGGAGCGGGCCCGTCCAGCCCTTTCGTCAGGTTGACGATATAGCCTTCGCCTCGATATCGTCATGCCGACGAGAAGAGGTCATCGTGGCTGACATCACCAAGCGTCTCGGCCGGCGCCATCTCCGGTCCGCGCCCACCGCCCATATCCGTCACCACCGGCGGGGCCGGCTCGTCCACGACGGTCCCGGGATCAGCTTCTGGTTCCGGGCGCTGTCCGCCGCACTCTCCGAAGTCCCCGTCAACGACCGCGAGTTGGCGATGGCGTTCCATGCCCGCACCGCCGACTTCCAGGACGTCACCGTCCAGGCCACCGTGACGTACCGGATCAGCGATCCCGCCCTCGCCTCGGCGCGGCTCGACTTCTCCCTCGACCCGGACACGGGCGTCTGGCGCGGCGCCCCGCTCGAACAGATCGCGACCCTGCTCACCGAGACTGCCCAGCAGCACGCGCTCGACGTCCTGGCCCGTACGCCGCTGGCCGCCGCGCTGTCCGACGGAGTCGCCGCCGTACGCGACCGGATCGACGGCGGGCTGGCGGCCGAGCCCCGGCTGCCGGCGACCGGCCTGGAGGTCGTGACGGTACGGGTCGTCGCCGTCCGCCCGGAGGCGGAGGTGGAACGCGCGCTGCGCACGCCCGCGCGCGAGCAGATCCAGCAGGAGGCGGACCGGGCGACGTACGAGCGCCGCGCCGTCGCGGTGCAGCGGGAGCGGGCCATCGCGGAGAACGAACTCGCCAGCCAGATCGAACTGGCCCGCCAGGAGGAGCAGTTGGTCGAGCAGCGCGGCACCAACGCCCGTCGCGAGGCCGAGGAGAGCGCGGCGGCGGATGCCGTGCGTACGGAGGCCGAGGCGGAGCGGCGCGTACGGCTGGCCACCGCCGACGCCGAAGCGGCCCGCAGGACCGGCGAGGCTCGGGCGGCGGCACGGGCCGACTGGCTGCGGGTGCACGGCGAGTCGGACAAGGCGACGCTGCGCGCGCTCGCCGTCGACCGGCTCGCCGCGAATCTGCCCCGGATCGACAGCGTCACGCTCTCCCCCGACGTACTGACCGGTCTGCTGGCCTCACTTGGGCGCCAGGGCGGTCAACGGCAGGGCGAGGAGCGGGGGTGACGCTCGCGCCGCGGGCGGTACTCGTCCATCGCACCACGGAGTACGAGGAGTTGCTCGCCCGGCACGGCACCCACGGTCAGGCCGCCTTCTTCCTCTCCTCCCGTGACCGGGACATCCGTGAGGTCGCCGAGCGGCACCACCGCACGCGGCAGGCGCTCACCGATGTGGCAGCGGCCGTGCCCCACCGATGGCGGCAGAGCCGCGTCGAACGCGCGGACCTCGACCGGTTCCTCTTCGGTCCGGAGGACGTCGTGGTCGTGGTCGGCCAGGACGGGCTGGTCGCGAACGCCGCCAAGTACCTCTCGGGACAACCGGTGTTGGGCATCGACACCGATCCCGGCCGGAACCCCGGCGTGCTGGTCCGCCATCGCGCCCCGGACGCGGCCACGCTCCTGAGGTCCGCCGTCGCCGTACGCGGCGGGGCCGACGAACTCACCATGGTGGAAGCCGTGGCGGACGACAGCCAGCGGCTGCTCGCGCTCAACGAGATCTGCCTCGGTCCCGCGGGCCACCAGACGGTCCGCTACCGGCTGAGCTCCGACGGCCAGGTCCCGGCGCCGGAGGCCCAGGCGTCGTCGGGCGTGCTCGTCGGCACCGGCACCGGCGCCACCGGCTGGCTGCGCTCCCTGTGGCGGGAACGCGGCAGCACGCTCGCACTCCCCGGCCCCGCCGACCGCCGGCTGCTCTGGTTCGTACGGGAGGCCTGGCCATCGCCGACGACCGGAACCTCGCTGGTGGCGGGCGCACTCACGCCGGGCGAACGGCTGTGCCTGACGGTCGAGTCGGACCGTCTGATCGCGTTCGGCGACGGCATGGAGTCGGACGCGCTGACGCTGACCTGGGGCCAGACGGTCCACGTCGGCGTATCGGCGACGACTCTGCGGCTGCTCTGAGGTGTGGGCCCGGACCCGGGATTCCGGGTCCGGGCCGCCGATCAGTCACCTCGGGGATTCACTCCGCGTACACGCTCAGCCCGGACAACTGGCCCGCCGGCCAACCGGTGTTGCCGGTGATCTGCACCCGTACGTATCGGGCGGACGCCGGCGACGCGAGGGTGACCGTCGCCGTGTTCCCGCTCGCCGGGTCGAAGACGCGGGCCGCCGGCGCGCTCAGCGTCGCGAAGCTGGTCCCGTTCGTGGAGCCGAGGACGGACAGCGTCTGGGTGCGTGCGCCCCAGGCGGGGTTCGGCGGCAGCGACAGGACGAGCCTTCGTACCGGCAGGGCGGAGCCGAGGTCGATCTGGATCCACTGCGGGAACGCGTTGTTGGCGCTCTCCCAGTAGCTGTCCGCGTTGCCGTCGACGGCGTTGCCCGGACCGTAGCTCTGCGTCTGGCTGCTCGCGCTCGCGGCCCTGCGCAGGGCCAGGTCGCCCGTCGGCGGGTCGGGGTTCCCGCCGCCGACGACGGGCGGTGTCGGGCGGGTCGGGGTCAGCGCCAGCTGGCCCTTGAGCATCCGGCCCCCGTCTCCGGTGAGCCGCAGGTAGTAGTCCGCCGAGCAGGCCGTGCCGTCCTCGTCCAGCGCCCTGATGCCGGAACCCACCGGGACCTGGGCGGAGGTCTCGGCGGTCTTGGCGATCTGGTTGCCCTCGTTGTACTCGTCGAACATCGAGATGTAGATGCCCTGCACGCCGATCCGGCACATGTTGTAGAACTGCCGCCACATGAAGTCGCCGTGCGCGCGGTGCCCGGACTGGAGGTCGCCGGGCAGGACACAGGGCTGGTAGTCGATCCCGTTGGCGTCGCAGTGGGCCTGGTCGGGTGTGTTGACGTTGGCGTAGAAGTTGTCGGCGCCCGCGATGTCCCCGATCCGGCCGACCATCCAGGGCGAGAGCATGTCGAAGGCGAGGTACACGTCCATGTACCCGGGCCGTGAGTCCTCAATGCCCCTGCGCCAGTGCGTGGGCACGCCGCCCATCACGTAACACCCCTGCGCCTTGAACCAGTTGACGACGTCCAGACAGACGGCGGCCGACCAGGTCTTGTTGGGCTCGTTGAAGCCGAAGCCCCAGATGCCGACCACCGGTTTGCCGTTCTGCCGGGCGTAGGCCGGGGACTCGGTGTTCGCCTTCATCTTGGCGAGCCAGTCGGCCTTCATCTCCGGCTGCATGTTCGTCCAGGCGGTGGCGTCGTACATGATGTAGTACTTGCGCCCGTACTTCTCGGCCGAGCTTCGTACCTTCACCGCCATGTCGTCGCGCGTGGGGCCCTCGCCGCCGTTGGGGTTGAAGCGCTGGAGGGCGGCGGTGTCGATGCCGTGCTGCTGCATCCACGAGAAGTGCGTGTCGACGGTCTGCTGGTCGTACGAGGAGAACAGCGACGCGGGCTGCCCGTTGCCGAGCGCCGGGTAGGCCGTCCGGTAGGTGTGGGTGTAGTCGCGTACGTCGGGCCAGCTCACGATCGCGGTGTTGCCCGGGGACGGGGACTGGCCCCAGTTCTGCGACCAGTGCCACCAGCCGTTGATCGGCGCGCCGTCGCCTGAGCAGGCGAACCAGCCCTGGTAGCCGACGGTGATCTTGCCGACGACGTCTCCGGGCGGGGAGGCGGCCGCCTGTGCGGTCCCGGCCTGGGCGGCCAGACCTGCCGCCGCTCCGGCGCCGGCTATCGCGGACGCGATGACGGTGCGTCTGGAAAGTGCCACGTGGTTCCTCGCAATCGGCTCTGTGTGTGGAGGTGCGGGGAAGTGCGGCATGCGGCGGCATGCGGAGTCGATCGTGCGGTGCGGCACCCCAACGTAGGGACAGGACGGGCAACGGGCAAGACAGAAGGATGGAAATTCTTGACCGTTCAGCGTCATGATCTGAAGACTGAAGAGAAATTCCCACCGCCCGGGTCACCGGCCGCAGGGGGCGCGGTCCACGATGTGGTCGATCAGTCCGTACACCCGGGCCTGCTCGGGCGCGAACTCCCGCTGCGGATCGGCCTTCCAGGCCGCGTGGACGAACTCCGGATCGCGTCCCATGTGCAGAGCCGCGAGTTCCGCGACCCGCTGCCGCGTACTCGCCGGCAGCGCGTCCGAGTGCGCTCCGCCGCCGTCGGCCCGTACCTCCACCATCACCATACGGGCGTCCCGCTCGGCGAACCGTTTGCCCAACGCACCCGCCGTGAGCAGGAACTGGCCCATTCCCGCCGCGAGCCCGACCGCGCAGGTCGCCACGTCGTTGGAGACGTACTCCATCGTGTCGTAGATGGCCAGCCCCGCGCCGAGCGAGCCCCCGGGCGAATCGATGAGCAGCAGGATGTCCGACCGTGCGTCGGCCGCGAGCAACAGCAGCTTCGCCACGACCTCGTTGGCCAGATCGTCGTCCACCGTCCCGTACAGCCGGACGACCCGGGACTCGCGTACTTCCCCGTACTCCACCGATACCCCTGTGTCTCTTGCGAATTGGCCTTTCCAGACTGTCAAAAAGGCGGTGCGCCCGCCGCACCGCTCTCAGTACACTCACCTCGACATCGCGCGCCGCACACACCGTCGCGGCGCGCTCCGTGACCAGTGAGGGGAGACCGGCCGTGCGCTACCGCACCGCTGTTGTCGTTCCCCCGGCACGGTTCGAGGTGATCCTGGTGTCTCCCGGCGCCCGGCGCCGGCTGCGCGGCCGGTCTCGGACGATCTCCGCGACGAACATCTGACGCCCAGGAGCGCTCTCGCGCCCCGCGTTGGTTCGTCCCGGCAATCGCGTCGCCCTTTTCCCTTGATCACCCGAAAGGCCCTGGGCCGTGCGTACCGATCTGCACCGTCAACCCGGTCGACCCACCACCGCACTCACCAACCCGCTCACCGCCGTCCGGAACCTGGGCATCCTCGCCCATGTGGACGCCGGCAAGACCACCGTCACCGAGCGGATCCTCTACCTCACCGGCACCACCCACAAGCGTGGCGAGGTCCATGACGGCACGACCGTCACGGACTTCGACTCCCAGGAGCGCGACCGCGGCATCACCATCTTCGCCGCGGCCGTGAGCTGCGCCTGGGCCGGTCACCGGATCAACCTCATCGACACGCCGGGCCACGTCGACTTCGCCGACGAGGTGGAGCGTTCGCTGCGCGTACTCGACGGCGCCGTCGCGGTGTTCGACGCGGTCGCGGGGGTCGAGCCGCAGAGCGAATCGGTGTGGCGGCAGGCGGACCGGCACGGCGTGCCCCGGATCGCGTTCGTCAACAAGCTGGACCGCGCCGGGGCCGATCTCGACGCGGCCGTCGAGTCGATACGCCGGCGGCTGCATCCGGCGCCGCTGGTGGTGCAGTTGCCGATCGGCAGCGAGGACGGCTTCACCGGTGTGGTGGACCTGCTCCGCATGCGCGCGCATCTCTGGTCGGGCGACGCCACCGACTCCTACGAGGAGGGCCCCGTGCCCGACTCCCTGGTCGCGGAGGCGCTGCGGCGCCGCCGGGTGCTGGAGGAGGCGGTCGCGGAGCTGCATCCTCTCGCGCTGGAGGAGTTCTGCGCGGAATCGACGCTCTCCGCAAGGACGTTGGCCCGCGCGCTGCGTGACCTGACCCGTACCGGCGAGGGTGTTGTGGTGCTGTGCGGTTCGGCGTACCGCAACCGCGGGATCGAACCGCTGCTGGAGGCGGTCGTCGCCTATCTGCCGTCGCCGCTGGACGTACCGGCGGTCCGCGGCACGCTGGGCGGCGAGGAGCAGGAGCGGGCCGCCGACCCGGCGGGGCCGTTCGCGGCGCTGGTGTTCAAGGTCAACTCGACCTCCACGGGCCGGCTGACGTATCTGCGGGTCTATTCGGGAACGGTCGGAAAGGGAGAGGCGGTGCTGGACGTGGGCACGCGGCGTACGGAGCGGATCAGCCGGATCCTGCGGGTCCAGGCCGACCGTCACGCGGAGGTGGACCGGGCGGTCGCCGGGGACATCGTCGCCGTGATCGGGGTGAAGGCCGCCCGCGCGGGTGCCACCCTGTGCCTGCCGTCGGCTCCCCTGGTCCTCGAACCGCCTGCCGTCGCGGATCCGGTGGTCTCCGTCGCCGTCGAGGCGCGCAGACGCACCGACGTCGACCGGCTGGTGACGGCGCTGGTACGGCTGGTCGAGGAGGATCCCTCGCTGGCCGTACGGACCGATTCCGAGACCGGCCAGACGGTGCTGTCGGGAATGGGTGAGCTGCACCTGGAGGTCGCGGTGGAGAAGATCCGCCGCGCCCACGGGCTGGACGTCGGAGTCGGCCGGCCGCGGGTGGCCTACCGGGAGACGGTCGGGCGCGGGGTGTCGGGTCTGGTGTACCGGCACGTCAAACAGGACGGCGGCGCCGGGCAGTTCGCGCATGTCGTCCTCGACACCGAGCCGTTGGAGGCGGCGGCTCCGGACGACCGGGGCGGCTTCGAGTTCCGGTCGGCCGTCGTCGGCGGACGCGTGCCGCAGGAATACGTACGGGCGGTCGAGGCCGGCTGCCGGGACGCGCTCGCCGAGGGGCCGCTCGGCGGTCACCCGGTGACCGGGGTACGGGTCACCCTGACCGACGGGGCGACCCATCCGAAGGACTCGTCGGAGATGGCGTTCCGTACGGCGGGACGGCTCGCGCTCCGCGAGGCACTGCGGGCCGGCACGATGGTGCTGCTGGAACCGGTGGTCGAGGTCACCGTGACCGTCCCCGACGACGCCGTCGGCGGGGTGCTCGGCGACCTGGCGGCCCGGCGCGGCCGGGTCTCGGACTCGACGGCACGGGCGGGTACGGCGGTGGTCACCGCGACGGTGCCGCTGGCCGAACTGTTCGGCTACGCGACGCGGTTGCGCAGCCGCACGCAGGGCCGTGGCACGTTCACGGCCCGCCCGACGGGCTACGCCCCGGCCCCGGCCGCGCCGTCCCAACCGGCCGCGCGCCGCTAGGGCGTGTTTGAGAAGTCCCGTCTGGCCCAGTGGGCGGACGACGCTACTTCTCAAACACGCCCTGGCGCCTGAAAGCGGTGGCCCCGCCCGTATGGTGTACGGGCGGGGCCATCCTGGCGTCCAACGGGATGGGAACCCCCGGTCAGCGCACCGGCGCTCCCGGACCCAGCGGTATGCCGAGCGCCCACCACGCCAGGAACAGCAGCGTCCAGGCCACCGTCATCACGACGGCGAGCGGCAGCGTGTACGAGGCGAGCGTGCCGATGCCCGCGCTCTTCCGGTACCGCTGGAGGAAGCCGAGCGCCATGATGAAGTACGGGCTCATCGGGGTGATGGCCGTGGACCCGGAGTCCGCGATCCGGAACAGCGCCTGCGTCGTCTCCGCCGGCACGCTCACCAGCATCAGCATCGGGACGAGCACCGGCGCAGCCAGTGCCCACATCGCCGAACCGCTGGTCACCATCACGTTCACCAGCGTCAGCAGGAGCAGGATCAGCAGGAAGACCACCACGATCGGCAGTCCGCTGGACTGGAGCGCCTCCGCCGCCCTGACCGCGAGCACATCGCCCAGGTGGGTCCAGTCGAAGTACGCGAGGAACTGGGCGATCGCGAAGAAGAGCACCAGCACGGGCGCCATCTGCTTGATGCCCTCGCCCATCAGCCTCGGTACGTCGGCGGCCTTCTTGATCGAGCCGGAGCGCAGGCCGTAGACGATGCCCACCAGTCCGAAGAGGAAGGCGACGACGGCCGCGATGCCGTCCAGGAAGGGGGATTCCACGATGCTGCCGCCGTCGCCCCGCAGCGGCGATGAGGTCGGCAGCAGCGCCGCCGTCAGGACCACGACGGCCGCGAGCAGCGTGCACACGGCGCGGCGCAGCGCGGAGCGTTCCCGGTCGCTGAGGGTGAGTTGGCCCAGGTCGTCCAGGTCGGCGTCGGGATCGGCGTCCAGGTCGGGCCGCTTGCTGAGCACGTACTTGGTCACCAGCGTGATCACGACGGCGAGCAGGAACGAGGAGGCGATGTTGAAGAACCAGTTGCTCAGCGGCGACACGTACGCGTCGTCCCCGCCGACGATCTGCGCGGCGGCCGTGGTGATGCCCGCGAAGATGGCGTCGTTGGGCGTGGGCAGCGGACTGGCGTCGTACCCGGAGGCGATCGCGGTGTACGCGACCACGATGCCGAGGATCGGCGACCGGCCCACCGCGCGGAAGGCCAGACCGCCGAGCGGCACGAGGATGATGTAGGCGGCGGCGGAGGCGACATGGGCGACCGTGCCCGCGAAGGCCACGGCGAACACGACCCACGAAGCCGGTACGCGCGAGACGCCGACCCGCATCAACGCGGCGAGGAATCCGCTGCGTTCGGCGACGGCCACACCCATAATGACGACGACGATGGTCGCCATGGGCGGGAACGTGGCGAAGTTCTCGATCATCGTCGAGACGGCCATGGCGAGTCCGTCGCCGCTGAGCAGGTTCTGCACGGTGACCGTCTTGTCGTCCGCCGGGGAGACGACGGAGACGTCCGCCGCCGCGAGCACGGCGCTGATGACGGCGAGGATCCCGGACAGGATCCAGAACAGCCAGAAGGGGTGGGGAAGGGCGTTGCCTGCGCGTTCGATGACGCCCATGGCACGGATGATCAGGGGCAGCCGGGGCTCGGCGGTGGTCTCGCCCGGTGTGCCGGGGGTACCTGGTGGTGCGGGGTTCTGAGTACTCATGAGCGGCTCTCCTTACTCGGTTCCCGCTGTCAGCGGCCGGCTGATCTCGGGGTCCGGTGCTGGCGCAGGAACTGCCACATCACCTCGTGCGCCTCGATGGTCTCGGTGACGTAGCCGCCACCGCTGTAGCTGTCGGCGCCGGGCCAGGTGTGCCCGCCGTCCGTGACGGCGACATGGCGCACATCGGCGCCCCGGTCGCAGCCGGTGTAGGTGGTGATCGTGATGTCGGGCTCGATCGTGCGCGTGTGCGGCCGGGTGCGGCAGTCGTTGCGGTCGGCCCACTCGGCGGTCCAGTCCGGGATGGCGGGCAGGCCGCGCTCGGTGTCCCCCGCGTAGGGGATCGTGACGTCGCCCGTGCCGTGGAAGTCGATGACGGGGACGGGCCGCGAGGGGCGGCAGTTCTCGCCGGTCTCGGGGTAGAACGCGCCGGCCACGGGGGCGATGGCGGCGATCCGGTCGGCCATCCGGCAGGCGAGCAGACCGGTGAAGCCCGCACCGTTCGACTTGCCGGTGGCATATACGCGTCGTGAGTCGACGCAGAGGGTGGCCTGCAACTCGTCGATCAGGTCACCGGTGAAGGCGACGTCGTCGACTCCGGCCGCGGCGTACGGCGCGCCCTGCCAGGCCTGCCGGTCGCCGTCGCCGGTCCCGATGACACCGTTGGGGTACGCGACGATCGCGGGCAGGTTCGACAGCCCGGAGAACTCCTCCGTACCGACCCCGGTGTTGCCCCGGCCGTGGAAGGCGAGCACGACGGGCCAGTCACGGCGCGGGGTGTAGTCGGCGGGCAGATGGAGCTGATACGTACGGGAGAGCCCGCCGCTCGCGACGGTGCGCGGTTCGCTGGTGCCCGGCTGCTGCGGCGCGGGCTGCCGGCAGCCCTTGGCCGAGGCGGAGTTCGATGCGGAGGCGGTGGCCGTGGGCGCGGCGGCGGTCGCCGTGACCGGCGCCAACGCCGAGCCGACGAGGGCGAGTCCGGCCGCGGCCACCGAGGTACGGAACAGGGCGCGGGCACGGCCCGGAGTCAGGCGTCGGCCGCCGAACGGGGACTGCTTCATTGCAGGCTCCTTCTGCCGTACGGCGCGGGCGCGCGTACGGCTGGGTGGAATGACGGGGCGGGAAGTGAAGGTGGGGACGGGAGTACGGGGACGGTGACGCGGGGACGGAGGTACGGGAAATCAGCGCGCGGAACCACGCGCGGGGTACGGGGGGGGTGACGGGTGAGGGGCGTGCGCCGCCGGTGGCGGGGGACGGCGCACGCGGGAAGTGGTGGATGCGCGGATGCCGGAGGGGGCTTTCCGGACCTCAGGGTCTGTCGTTTGGATCTTGCCGGGCTCGCGGTCCCTGGCACGCACGCTCTCCCCCGTAGCCCCCAAGGGGGCACACGGGAGGTGCCCCCTCCGCGTTGTCTCCTTCCTCCGCCTTGCGACCGCACGCACCAACGGGACATCAGCCGCTGCCGCAGCGGGCGCTCCCTGATCCGGCCTGATCCAAACGACAGACCCTAGGCGTCCAGCCACTCCTTGACGAAGGACACGATGCGGGACACGGCCGTGTCCACGATCGCCTGCCCCGCGGCGGCGGTGGCCCGGCGCGGGTCGCCGAGCACGCCGATGGAGCTCAGCCGGTCGTAGCTCACCGCGAGCGCGGGGTGGCCGCGCCTGGAGAGCCGGGAGAGCGGATCGAGATCGGCGGTGGCCGTCGATCCGGGTGTGAGCAGGTCGTTGTGCACGAGATGAGGCGCGAGGTACAGCATCTGAGCCGTCTCGGCCTCACCGCTGTGTCCGTGCACCTCGCCGACGCGCATGTCCGCCACGGCCTCGGGCGCCAGCGCGGTGAGCGGCGTCCACGCGAACTCGAGGTCGGGCCGGGTGACGAGCAGATCCTGCGCGACCGTGGACAGGGTGGCGTTGTTGCCGCCGTGGCCGGTCACGACGAGGATCTTCCGCCAGCCGTGCCGGTACAGGCTGTCGACGTACTCCCTTACGACGGCGGCGAACGTCGTCGTGGAGAGCGTCACCGTACCGGCGAACGCCAGATGGTGGGGCGAGACCCCGACCGGCAGGGAGGGGCCGATCACCGCGCGCCCGCCGAGTTCGGCGGCCACCAGGTCGACCACGGACTCCGCGCGGAGGGTGTCCGTCGCCATCGGCATCCCCGGGCCGTGCTGCTCGAAGGCGCCGGCCGGCAGGATCACCACCGGGCTGGACGTCACGGCTTCGGCCGCCTCCAGGGTCGTCATCTCGCCGAGCCGCGCGGAGTGTTGGGGGGAGGACGATACGGAGCTCACAGCCGGCCTCCTTCCGGGAGCGCGAGACCGGCGTCCGGCTCGTCCGCCGGGAAGTCGGCGGTGAGGACCGCGTCCCGGATCGCCGCCAGATGCATGCGGGTCAGCCGCTCGGCCGCCGCCGCGTCTCCGTCGCGGACCGCGTCGAGGATCTCCAGGTGCTCGGCGTGGTCCCGGGCCCGGTCGTTGTACCGGTGCCGGATCTCCACCTGGTCCCTGGCGCGGACCTGGAGCAGGGCCTCGACGGCCTCACGCAGAAGGGAGTTGCCGCTCGCCGCCGCCAGCGCCACATGGAAGTGCACGGACTGCCGCAGCGATTCCTCCGGCGGATGCAGCGCGTTGGAGGCCGCCGACTCCAAGTCCCGTACGGCTTCGGCCATCCGCACGTTCGCCGCCGCGGCTGCGACGGCCGGCTCCAGGACCAGCCGGGCCTCGACCAGTTCCAGCACCGACGAGCGGGTGCTGCGCGGCAGATGGGGGTTGGCCATCAGCCGGCGCCCGATACCCGGGCCCACGTACGTGCCGGAACCGTGCCGGAACTCCACCACACCGGTCGCCTCCAGTCTGCGCAGCGCCTCGCGCACCGTGGGTGTGGTGACGCCGAAGCGGCGGGCGAGGTCACGGGAGGACGCCAGGGCGTCTCCGTGACCAAGGCGTTCCGAGCGGATGATCTCGACGATGTTGTCCGCCAGGCGCTCGGACAACGACAACTCACTGCGACTCATGAAGTGAATAGATCACTTGATCTCTCACGGTGTCAATGCTCGTGACAACGACTTTTGGACGCTTCGATCATTCTCGGCCTGTGGTGGCAGCGGTATCAGTGGTAGCTTCACGGCCATGAGCGAATCCAAGGCCGCGGCCATGAGCCTGCGCTTCCCCGATCCCGGACAGCGGGCCGCGATCGTCGCCGCGGCCAAGGCCGCGGGTGTCAGCCTCCAGGAGTACATCCTGTCGGCCGCGTACGACCGCGCCACCGCCGTGGAGAACACCTTCCTCGAAGGCTTCAAGGCGTCGATGGAGCGCGCCGGCGACGCGTTCGACGCCGAGCCGAGCGCGATCGACCCCACGCCCGAGCAGCGCGCCGCCGACCGGCGGGCCCGGCGGGAACTCGGCGAGCGCGACCGGGGCCACGCCGCGTGAGCGCGAGCGAGCCCGAGCCGAAGATCGATGTGTCCTACCTGCTGCACGCGGCCGAACTGCTGCCCCGCGACCCCCAGGTCGACGACTACGGTCCTCTCCACGCGGGCGTGGCCCGCGTCTACGCACGCGCCATGGACCGGGACATCTACGGCTCCCCGCACCTCAAGGCCGCCGCGCTGCTCCAGACCCTGAGCCGGCTGCCCTGTCTGGAGCACTCCAACGAGGCCTTCGCCTGGCACTCCTGCGAGGCGTTTCTCTCACTGCACGGGCACCGGCTGGAGTACCCCGCGAAGTCGGCGGTCGCTCTGGTGCGCGACGCCGCGTCGGGGACGGTCGGCGTCGCCGGAATCGCGCGCCTGCTGCACGGCTGGACAACCGGCTGACCCGACCCAGCGGACATTTCGGGCGTATTCTGAAGACCTCTCGTCATGTTCCTGGTGGCCCCGATTTCTCACCCTCCAGGTTCCCGAGAGCCCGGCCGGGCACCCGCGCTGGAAAGGATCGAGTCATGGCCGACGAGTCACGAGGCGACGATGTCTACCAGCCCGAGAACTCGGACGTGCAGAACGGCCCCTCCGACGATCTCGATCTGGAGAACGTGATAGACGAACGCGGACTGGACGACATGATGACGGAGGGGTACTCCCCGCCCGAGCGTCCTCTCGGCGTCAACAAGTACGGGGTCACCGGCGACGAGCAGCAGGAGGGCGAGACCCTGGAGCAGCGGCTCGCGCAGGAGGTTCCGGACGTACGGCCGGAGGCGGGCGACGGCGTCGGTGACCTGCCCGGCGGTGAGGGCGAGCCCAGGGACACGGAGACCGGCGAGGAGCGGGCGGGGCGGCTGCAGCCGGTGAACGACATCGCTCCGCGCCGGCATTCGGACGTCTCGGCGCGCGATGTCGGTATCGACGGCGGCGCGGCGACGGCCGAGGAGGCCGCGATGCACATCTCTCCGGACGAGGAGGGCGAGGAGGACGAGAGCTAGTGGCCCGGGACCCGCTGGCGCGCTACCACGGGAAGCGCCGGTTCGACACCACCGACGAGCCGCGCGGCGAGAGCGCGGGCCCCTCCGAGGAGTTGTCCTTCGTCGTCCAGATCCATGACGCGCGCCGTATGCACTTCGACTTCCGGCTGGAGGTGGACGGCGTACTGAAGTCCTGGGCCGTGCCGAGGGGTCCGTCCACCGACCCCGGCGACAAGCGTCTGGCGGTGCCCACCGAGGACCACCCGCTGGAGTACCGGGAGTACGAGGGCGTCATCGCCTCCGGTGAGTACGGGGCGGGCCCGGTCATCGTGTGGGACCATGGGACGTACTCGCCGATGGGCGCCGGGGGCCTGACGGCCTTCGCCGCCGCGCTGGACAGGGGCCATGCCTCGTTCCGGCTGAACGGGCGGAAGCTGCGCGGCGCGTACGCGCTGACCCGCTTCCGTGACGGCAGGGACGGCTCGGGCGAGGCGTGGCTGCTGGTGAAGAAGACCGGTTCCGGCAGTACGCACGGCGTCCGCGCCACCCCCGACCCACGGCGGGCCCGGTCCGCCCGCACCGGCCGGACACTGAGCCAGGTCGTCCGGAGCGCGCGGGACGACGGAGGTACGCGGGACGACCGGGGTACGCGAGGCCGGACGATGCCGGATCATGGGACCAGCCGCGTCCATCGATCCGAAGGCAACGACCATGCTTGACGCAGACCTTGACCACACAGGTCTTGACGCCGACGACGTCCGCCGTATCGCGATGTCCCTGCCGCGCACGGTGGAGAAGGAACTCTGGTCCATCCCCACCTTCCATGTCGCGGGCCGGATGTTCGTCACGGTGCCCGACGACGGGACGTCGTTCGCCGTCCGCTGCCCCAAGTTGGAGCGTACGGAGCTGATCGCGGCGGAGCCCGAGAAGTTCTGGGTCCCGCCGCACGAGGCCAACTCCTCTTGGGTACGGGCCCGGTTGGGCGCGCTGGAGGACGAGACCGAGCTGTACGACATCCTGGTCGACTCCTGGAAGCAGGCCGCCCCGACGGATCTCGCGGAGTCCTTCGGGCGCTGACCGCCGATGAGTTCCGGGGCGCCGACCGGTCGTCACACCGACGGAAGCGACAACACGAGAGCGGCCACGGCCGACACCCGAGAACAGTGGAGCCCCGCATGATTCCGAACGACGCCGGGTCCGGCAGCGACCTTCCCCGGGGCACCGAGCGCCTGGTCGTGGCCAACGGCGTACGCCTGTGCGTCCAGACCTTCGGCGATCCCGCCGACCCGACCGTCCTGCTGATCAGCGGCGCCGCGAGCTCGATGGACGGCTGGGACGAAGGGTTCTGCGCCCGGCTCGCGGCCGGCCGCCGCCATGTCGTGCGCTACGACCAGCGCGACACGGGCCGGTCCGTCGCCTCTCCGCCGGGCGCCCCGGACTACGCCTTCTCGGACCTGATCGCGGACGCCGTCGGTCTGCTGGACACACTGGGCGTGGACCGGGCGCATCTGGTGGGCATCTCCATGGGTGGCGGGGTCGCGCAGTGCCTGGCCTTCGCGCATCCGGAGCGGGTCGCGACGCTCACCCTGGTCTCCACCAGCCCGGCGGGCCCTACCGGATCGGAGCTGCCGCCCCCATCGGAGAGCATGCGCGCGGCGTTCGCCGATCCGGCGCCCGAACCGGACTGGTCGGACCGCGCGGCGGTGATCGCGTATCTGGTCGCGGGCGAGCGGCTCTTCACCGGTCCGGCGCCTTTCGACGAGGAAGCGGTACGGGAGTTGTCGGGCCGGATCGTCGACCGCACCACGGACATCGAGGCGGCCATGAAGAACCACTGGGCGCTCAAGGACGACGAGAACCCCATCACCGTCCGGCCGGCGGAGGTGACCGCGCCCACGCTCGTCCTGCACGGCACCGATGACCCGCTCTTCCCGCTCGGCCACGCGCGGGCGCTGGCCGAGGGGATTCCCGACGCCCGTCTGATCACCCTGGACGGGGTCGGTCATCAGGCGCCTCCGGCGCGTGTGTGGGACACGGTGATTCCCGCCGTGCTGCGCCACACGGACCGGGGCTGACGACCGGCGCGGTCAGTGGCGGGCGCGCCGGTGGGTTCAGTACGCCACCGGCTCGTCGGCCAGATAGGGCGGCGCGGGGTCGTACTGGATGTAGCGGCGGACCGCGCGGGCGTGGTCGCGTCCGTTCAGCCGGCCGACCAGCCACAGGGCCATGTCGATCCCGGCCGAGACGCCCTGACTGGTGACCAGGTTCCCGTCCACGACATAGCGGGCGTCCCGGACGACGGTGACATCGCCGCGGGCCTGGAGGTCGTCCTCGAAGCCGTGATGGGTGGCCACGCGTCGCCCACGGGCGGGACCGGCCTCGTGCAGCAGAAGGGCTCCCGTGCACACGCTGGTGACCCAGTCGGCGGCGCCGGCGGTCCTGCCGATCCATTCGATCAGCGCGGGGTTGTCGACCTCGCGCCGGGTTCCCCGGCCTCCGGGGACGAGCAGCACGTCCAGCCGCGGGCTCTCGGCGAGCGTGTGGTCGGGTACGACCCGCATGCCTTTGCCGCACACGACCGGATCGGGCCCCTCGGCCACCAGGACAGCCGTGTCGGCCTGGTCGCGCAGCATGGAGGAGACGGTGAACACCTCCCAGGGGCCGACGAAGTCCAGTTCCTCGGCGCCGTCGAAGATCAGCAGTCCGTACGTGGTCATGGGCGGTCCTTGCTCGTCATAAGTGATCCTTCGTGGTCAACCGCACCGTCGGGCATCAGGTGTCGGTGTCGCCTTCGGTGGTCCGGAAACGGTTCCGGTAGTCGGTCGGTGTCACGCCGCAGTGGCGGTGGAACGCGCGCCGCAGTGATTCCGAGCTGCCGAGCCCGCAGCGGCGCGCGATCGCGGCCACCGGCTCGTCACCACCGGTCAGTTCCCGCTGGGCGGCCTCCACCCGTACGCGCTCGACGTACTCGCCGGGTCCCACCCCAAGCTCGGCGGTGAACCGGCGCTGGAGGTGACGCGGGCTCAGCCCGGCGCGGGCGGCCAGACCGGCGAGGGTGTGCGGCGAGCCGGGATCGGCGTGGACCGCCGATACGGCGGCCCGGACCGGGTCGGTGGCGGGCTGCGCGGACCACAGCGGCACACTGAACTGCGCCTGGCTGCCTGGCCTGCGCAGGAAAAGCACAAGGTGCTGGGCGACGGTGTGGGCGACCTCGCGGCCGAGGTCGTCCTCGACCAGGGCGAGCGCCAGGTCCATGCCCGCGGTCACCCCGGCGGACGTCCAGACCCGTCCGTCACGCACGAAGATCGGCCTGGTGTCCACGGTTAGCCCGGGATGCTCACGCCGCAGCTGACCGTCGCGGCTCCAGTGGGTGGTGACGCGCCGTCCGTCGAGCAGCCCGGCGGCGGCGAGCAGAAACACCCCGCTGCACACCGAGGTGACCCGGCGGGCGGTGGCGCCCGCCCCGGCGATCCACCCGACGAGGTCGGCGTTCCGCGCCGCCTCGTCGACTCCTCCCCCGCCGGCGAGCACCAAGGTGTCGATCCCGGCGGGATCCAGGTCCGCGATCCCGTGGTCGGCGTGCACCCGCAGTCCGCCGGCCGAACGCACCGGGCCCGCGACGGGGGCCACGATCCGGCAGTCGTAGCCGGGCGCTGCCCGGTCCGCCTGCTGGAACACCTCGAAGGGACCCGAGAGGTCGAGCGACTGGAACCCCTCGAAGATCACGAAAACAACTCGTCTGTGCTGCACACCGTCCAGCCTGCGCGTCCGCCGATCGTGTCGTCAACGACGTACCGCCCACACATCACGCCATGGACCGGGCCCATCTGGTCGGGTGAACGGCCCGCCAGCCTGCGGATCAAAGTAATTTGATCATGTTTGAGTACTTTTCATGAGAAATCGCCTGAAACTCAGCATGTTCCTCGTCGCCACAAGCGCGGTGGTGGTGGCCGCCGGTCCGCTCCCCACCACGGTCCAGCCGGCCTCCGCCGAGACCCACTCCGCGCCGCTGCACCGCTCGGCCGCGCCGCTTCTCAACCGTTACATCGTCTCCGTCGACACCGCCTTCGACGCGAGCAAACTGCTCAACAGGGCAGGGGTGAAGCCCCTGTTCACGTACACGAGCGTGCTGCGCGGATTCGCCGCCGAGCTGACGCCCACCCAGCTCAAGACCATCCGGGCGACTCCCGGCGTCACCGCCGTTGAGGAGGACTCCGAGATCGAGGCGCTGGAGACCGCTCCGGCGAAGAGCCTGGTGCCCGCCTCGTCCTGGGGGCTGGACCGGATCGACCAGCAGGAACTGCCGCTGGACGGCCGGTACGACGCGAAGAGCACCGGCAAGGGTGTCACCGCATATGTCATCGACACGGGCATCGACTTCGGCCACGAGGAGTTCGAAGGGCGCGCCAAGCCCGGTTACGACGCCATCGGCGACGGCCGGCAGGGCAAGGACTGCCAGGGCCACGGCACACATGTGGCGGGCACGGTCGCCGGCCGTACGTACGGTGTGGCTCCCGAGGCCGATCTGGTCAGCGTCCGGGTCCTGGACTGCAAGGGCAAGGGCACCTGGTCGGGGATCCTCGCCGGCCTCGACTGGGTCGCCGCCAACGCCAAGCAGCCGGCCGTGCTCAACGGTTCGCTCGGCGGCCCGAAGTCGGTCGCGGTGAACGACGCGGCGACGGCGCTCTCGCGGCAGGGCGTCCTGCCGGTCCTCGCGGCGGGCAACGACGGGGTGGACGCCTGCTCCGTCTCACCGGCCTCCGCGGAGGGTGTCGTGACGGTCGGCTCGACCGACCGGAGCGACAAGCAGTCCAGCTTCTCCAACCACGGGAAGTGCCTGTCGCTGTACGCGCCGGGGGCCGCCATCGTGTCCGCCAAGCTGGGCGGCGGCGACGTCTCGCTGAACGGTACGTCGATGGCCTCGCCGCATGTCGCGGGTGTCGCGGCGCTCTACATGGCGGAGCACCCGGACGCGAGTCCGGAGGACCTGGCGGAGTGGCTGGGCGGTTCGGCCACCGAGAACAGGCTGTCGGCCGTGACCCAGGGCTCGCCGAACCGGCTTCTGTTCACCGACGGGCTCTGACAGAGGGGCTCCGACGGGCAGGAAGTCGGGCCGATGATCGGGTGAGCGACCGGCCCGGGACCCACATGGCTCACGAAGAATCGTTTCTGCACCCCGCCGTTGGGAGGACGAACCGGGATGTTCGGAGAACATCCGCACAGGCCGGGACAGTCTTTCGGCGACCCGTTCCACCCCCACCGCACCAATGGAGTGTCCTGTGCGACTTCGTACCAGTGTGGCTGCCGCCGTCGGCGCCCTCGCCCTTGTCATCGCCCTTCCGGCCTCGGCCGGCGCGGCCCAGGGTGACTTCACCTACCAGCACGGCACCGAGGCCGGCGTCTCCGAGACCTCGGCCCTGACGGACCCGCAGAGCGGCGAGTGCATCACGCTGCCCGAGGTCGAGAACGAGACGTCGGAGCCGGCGCACAGCCCCCGCAACAACACGGACGCCACGGCGATCGTCTTCGAGGGCGCCGAGTGCGAAGGCCCCCAGTTCACCCTTCGGCCGGGCGGCGGCCACGCCTCCGAGCGGCTGCTGGTCCGTTCGGTCGTCTTCAGCTGACCACCGGCCGACCGACCGGACAACTGAACCGGCGGACCCGGCAGGCCGACCGGGCCGACCGGATCCGCCAACCAGCCGCCCCGGCACGAGCGTCACCGCCCGTGCCGGGGCGGCGCCATGTCCGGCGGGTGCGGCGGGCGGAGAGGCGGGTCAGGAGTACTCCCGCTCCCTCGGCGCGAAGATCAGGTTGCGGCTCTTCTCCGGGCGGTCCCCGGTGATGGGGACGAGCCGGCCGTCCGCCTCCGAGATCCAGCGGAAGGTGTAGTCGAGACCTTCGAAGGGCTCGGTGAGCTTGCCGAGCAAAGTCTTGTGCAGGGCTTCGAGAATGATGACCGGGCGGTCGCGCTTGATGACGCCCCGCGCTCCGGCGAGGACGCTCGGCTCATGGCCCTCGACGTCGATCTTGATCAGGTCGACCCGGGTGTCGCCCACGGTCTCGTCCACGGTGAGCAGATGGACGCGAGTGGTGAACGCGCTGGCCGGCGGCTTGGTGAAGTCCTCCAGCGACGAGCCGGTGGAGAGCAGGTTCGACAGCGGGAAGCGGATGTTGATGTCCGCGGTGCCGCCGTGGGCCGAGACGCCGTTCTGGTGCAGCACCAGGTTCTTGAGGTTGTTCGCCCGGTGGTTGACAGCCAGCCTCGCGTGGATCGGCGGCACCGGCTCGAACGCGTGCACCGTGGCCTTGGGGGCGGAGAGCGCCGCGATCATGGCGTAGTAACCGACGTGCGCGCCGACGTCCAGGATCGTACGGCTGGTGGCGGCGAGCCGGCTCCAGTGGCGCAGGCTCGACGACTCGTAACCGAAGCGGCCGTTCCAGACGGTGTCGAGGGCGACGGCCTCGTCGTTCGCGCAGAACATGACGAACGGCGGACAGTGCTCGGAGTCGATCTCGACCCAGCCGTGGTGCGGGAAGCCCTTGCGGTGCTTGGTGAGGATGTCGGAGGTGGTGACGGGCCTCACCCGCGCCGCCTCCTGCGCCGTCCGCCCGTTCGCCTCCTCCAGATCGCGAATCCGAGTGCCCACTCGCGCACCGGCCGGCCGGCCCGGCCGCGGCCTCCCGGTGCTCGCGCCTGATGAGAACTTACGGAGGATCTTCACGGGGCTCCTATATGTCGTTCAGCCGGCCGGGGGGTAGGGCGATGTTGTCGACACCGAGTGAGCGGCGGATGTTGGTTTGATGAACGGGCGGGGAACCATCCCGTCACGACGGAGGGGCCCGCCGGCGGCGGGAGAGCGCGGTGGCGGGGCGGCGGGGCACCCGAGAGCCGCTGAGTTACGTTTTCGGTATGCCCTCTGTGAATCACGCACGTTTCGGCAGGATCGGTATCTGGAGTTCGGCCCTGCACCCCTCCGACCCCGACGGCCTCGCCGCCGTCCCGGCGGCCGTAGCCGAGCTCGACGCGCTCGGCTACGGAACGATCTGGATGGGCGGCAGCCCGTCGCTGGACCAGGTCGCTCCCGTCGTCGAAGCGACCCGGCACATCACCGTCGCGACCGGCATCCTCAGTATCTGGGAACACCGCGCCCAGGCCGTCGCCGAGCAGTCGGCGCGGCTCCAGCAGGACGCCGCGGGCCGCTTCGTCCTCGGTCTCGGCGTCAGCCACAGCAGTCTCACCCCCAACTACGCGCGGCCCTATTCGGCCATGGTCGAGTACCTCGACGCACTCGACGCCGCGGCGGCCCCCGTCCCCGCGTCGGGGCGGGTACTCGCCGCGCTCGGCCCGAAGATGCTGAAGCTCGCCGCCGGGCGGGCGGCGGGCGCGCACCCCTATCTCGTCACCGCGGAGCACACGGCGGAGGCCCGCGCAGCGCTGGGTCCGGACGCTCTGCTCGCGCCGGAACTCACCGTCGTACTCGACACGGACATCGACGCGGCCCGCGGCGTCGCGCGGGGGATGCTGTCGATGTATCTCCAGCTGCCCAACTACACCAACAACCTGCTCCGGCTCGGCTTCACCGAGGGCGACCTCGCGGACGGCGGCAGCGACCGGCTCCTGGCCGCGCTCTTCGCGCTGGGCGATGCCGATACGGTGCGTGCGCGGGTCGAGGAGTACGAGAACGCGGGCGCCGACCATCTGGCGCTTCAGGTGCTGGCCGGCGACCGGAGCAAGCATCTGCCGCTCGCCGAGTGGCGCACGCTGGCCGAGGCGCTTGAGCTGACACCACGGAGCTGACGGGGCGGCCGTCACAGACGAACGCCCGCCCGCGGTGCGGGCGGGCGGCTTCACGGAAGCGAAGAACGCGCCGGCTGCCATCGGCGGCCGGCGCGCACGGCCGGACAGGTCAGACGCGTTCCAGGACGACCACGGGGATCTCCCGGTCCGTCTTGGTCTCGTACTCGTCGTACGCGGGCCAGACCTCGGCCATCCGGCGCCACAGCTCCGGCCGCTCCTCGGCGGTCGCGGTGCGCGCGCGAGCGATGAAGCGGTCGCCCTTCACCTGTACCCGGACCTCGGGGTCGGCCTGGATGTTGCGGTACCACTGCGGATCCAGGTCGGCGCCGCCGTGGGAGGCGACGACCATCACGTCGTCACCGTGGTCACGGTAGATGAGGGGGGTACTGCGCTGCTCGCCGCTCTTGCGGCCGGTGGTGGTGAGGATCAGCGTGGTCGTGCCGTTCTCCCAGATGTGTCCCACCTCGCCGTCCGTCTCCTGGTAGCGCTTCACATGCTCTTTGCCGAACAGCATCTGCCGTCTCCTTCCGAGGATCGCCTCGCCCGTGGCATCCCGCGTGGGGAGGGCCCCGGGCCCGTGCGAATCCGACCGTAGCAACGGCCGCGCGAGAGCGGCCGTTGTGCGGCGCGCGCCGCGCGCCACGTGTTCCGAGACGGGGAACGACGGCGCGGAAGAAGTTATTCCGAGACGCCCGTCCCGCGATTAGCGGGGCAGCCTGCCCAGTCGCAACGTGTCGGCGAAGGAGTCGTCGGACCTGCGCCATTTCCCGGCACCTTCCGATGGCTTTACATATGCGTACGCGTAACGGTACTCACTCTCCTGCGCGCGCCCGTACTCGTACTCCTGCTCACCGGCAACGGAAGTCCGCCGGTACGCGACGTCGTCGGCGTACGCGTCCTGGATTTCCGTCTCGTCGATCAGCGAGGGGCCGGCACGGTCCATCCGAAGCGCGTCAACGGATTCCGCGAGCAGTTCGTATTCCGTGGTTTCGTCGCGTGTGGCCACTCGAATGAGATGTCCCGCCGCCAGATGTTCCGCGACCCGGTCCTGATGGGCCCGATTGTCGCGCCAGGCCCGCAACATCTGTGGTACGTCAGGGACGTTGTCCGCCAGCGGGGCGAGTGCCTCGGCGGGAAAATTGTCGTTGTCGGGGCTCGGATCGAGACGTTCCGCAATCCATGTCGCCCGGTCCCGTAACCACCACAGTGCAAGTGACAGAGTGGGTGCGCGATACGTTCCCAGGGGTACGCCTATACGCTGACCGCCACTGACTCCGTAGGCGGTGACATGGCACAGGAATTCATCATGCACGGCCGCTCTCCTCGCGCCGTTCATTGGTGGCCCGGTGGCCTGGGACATATTGCAGGATACTGACGGTGCACGGCGGCAAGGGCGATTCCCGGAGAGCAGAATAAATTGATCTTTGGGAGCGCCCCAACGTATTATTATGTAGTTCGCAGACTCACTGTCACGGCATCATTCTGGCCAGATTTCATGTGCGCCAATCCCTCTTCATGGCCGAATTTCGGTTCGACCACGGGAGTCGGGCCGCGCGGGGCGGATACCGCGATCGTTCCCAACTGCCTTGCACGGCACCGACCTTGACGTTCACTGTATGAAGTAGCAGTGGGAGACTGCGGCACAACACCACAGGGGGGCACATGGCCACGGGCAGAGACAGTGACGAGAGAGGTACGGGCGGGGGCTCGGGCTCCGAAGCGGGCAACGACCCGGATACCTCGGCCACGGGTGCCGGCGAACCCAGCGACGCCGTACCGCCGTCGGAACCGGCGCAGCCGCTGACACCACCACCGCCGGCCTCACCGCCCCCGACGCGACCCGACCAGCCCCCGGTGACACCGCCGCCACCGGCCCAGCCGCCCACCTTCGGCTTTCCGCCGCCCGCCGCTCCTCCCCAGCCGGTCGGGCCGCCACCCGCTTCCGGTCATGTCGCCGCCGTCGCGCTCCTCAACCTGACCGGCCTCGGGCTCGGTTACGTCCTGATCCGCGACTGGCTCCGGGTCGGACTCAGCCTGGCCGCGACCGCGCTGTTCCTGCTGCTCGTGCTGCCCGCCGACACCAACGGCGCACCCGGACCGCTTGTCGCGCTGTACGCCCTGGTGCTGATCGCCGCGGCCGTCGACGGCGCGCGGCGCGCCCGAGTCCCCGTCGCACGGCCCCCGTTGGTGCTCCCCGCTCTGCGACCCGCCGTGGCCGTCGCCGTGGCCCTGGTCCTGCTCGTCATACCCGTGGGCGGGGCCGTCGCCTACGACGCGGCGCAGGACGAGGCCGTCGAGCGGATGCTGCTCGACCGGCTCGCCGTGGCCGACAAGAAGGTCGAGGCGACGCGCGAGGGCAGCGGCACCAGCAAGGACAAGAGCGTGGGCTTCACCGCCGCCCTCACGGTCTACCGCGAACTCGGCGAGAACGAGGGGGATTCGAGGGCGGGCAAGCTCGTGCCGAAGCGGCTCACCACCTTCTACAACGCCGTGTCCGTCCCCTACACGGAGAAGAACTACTGCGACGCCGTCGACGCCCTCAACTACCTGCGTGAGGTGCCCGATTCGATCGACGCCGACCTGCTCGGCGAGCTGGCCAAATGGCCCGACCAGCCGCTGGCCACCTCGCTCCTGGAGTGCGGGAAGCTGGGACTGGCGTCGAGCAAGCCGGTCTCCGACCGGGGTGACCTGGCCGAACTCATCTCGCTCTTCCCTGAGTCGGAGCAGGCGGCGGCGGTGAAGCCGGCCGTGACCGCCGCGATCAAGGACCGCTCCGGGAAGCTGGGCGGAACCGAACCCTGCTCGACCACCACCGAGTTGGAGAGCATCTCCACGATGGTCGGCACCTTCGAGACGGACACGGCAGCGCTCAAGAAGACCGCGGCGTCGGCCGTGGAGTCGGGGACGTACGCCTGCGGTGTCGACCAGTTCAAGGACAAGGACTTCGAACTCGCCCTGGAGACGCTGACCTCGTTCAGGTCCACCTACAAGGACAGTTCACGCAGGGACAGGGCGCGGGACATCGCCATCGCCGCCGAGATCGCCACGGAACGCGGCGCGGCGGGAGACCGTCTGCCGCCCGCGAACGCGCCGGGCGGTCCCCGGCTCGAAGTGGTGATCAGCAACGACGCGTCGGACGCGGTGGAGATCCTCTACACGGGGCCCGTGACGGGCACGGTCAAGATCAAGGCGTGCGGCGGCTGTGTGAACTACTCCAGCTACGACGCCGTGGACAGCGCCTGCAAGGACTCCGGCAAGAACTACCCGAGGAAGACGCTGCGACTGCCCGTGGGTGACTACCACTTCCTCCTGAAGCACTCCGGGGACGCGGCGGACGACGTCACGAGCACGACGGACGGGATGTCGATCGATCCCGGCTACTCGTACACGTACTGCAGCTATGTCGTCGAGACCGACCCGTTGGGCTCCATCCCGCCGCTCGTCCCCGACCTCCCCGACCTGCCGGACATTCCGCTGCCGCCGCTGGAGCCGCTGCTGTCCAGGTAGGACGTGCTCGCCTAGGATCTCCGGCATGGGTATGACCTGAGCACACGAACGTGGTCCGAGACCACGCCCCGGCCGCCCGGCAGCCGCCGGGCCGCGTTCGTGTGCCGTCACCCGGACCCAGGAGAGACCTTCCCTCATGCGTTACGTATCGCCCTCCCCCGTCCTGAACCACCGCGTAGAGCTGCTGCGTGAACTCGCCGAGGCCGAACCGCGCCTGGAGGGTGTGCTGTTGTACGGGTCGTGGACCCTCGGGGAGTCGGACGCGCACTCCGACATCGACGCGTATCTGTTCGTACGGGACGCGGACGCGGAGACCTTCGACGGACGGGAGTTCGTCGGGCGGCTGGCCCCGCTGAAGCTGGCCCACACCAATATGCACGGCATCCTCGCCGTTGTCTTCAAGGACCTGATGCGCGGGGAGTTCCATGTCGACGCGGCGGGGACCGGCATCGATCTGATCTCCTCCTGGGAGGGGGCGGTGCATCTTCCCGACCCCGAGTCCGCCGTCCTGCTCGACCGCGGCGGGCGGCTGACCGCCGCGGCCCGGCGGCTCGCCGAATTCCGCCCGCCGGAGCCGGTGGCCACGGCGCAGGAGCTCTGCGACGAGCTCGCCAACTGGACGCTGATGCTGGCGCATGTGGCCGCGCGGGGCGAGACCGCCCGCGCGTACAACCTGCTGCATGCCGTCGTCTCACCGCTCCAGCTGAAGCTGTGCCGGCTGCTGCGCGGCTCCACGGCGCACTGGCTGACGCCGAGCCGCGCGCTGGAGCGGGACCTGCCGGAGGCCGACCGCGCACGTCATCTCCGCACGACCGGCGCGGCGCGACCGGCCGAACTGCGGTCGGCGGCGGTGGAGAGCTGGCGGTGGAGCCGAGACCTGGCGTCCGAGGCCTCGGCGCGCTGGGGGACCGTGCTGCCGCTTCAACTGCACGACGAGATCGCGGAGTTGCTGGCCAAGGGCTGACGGAAGCGGGCGGCGTCTGACCTGGAACGGTTCAGTCCGCGCGGCAGGGGTTCTCTGAGGACTCACCCCACCTTGACATGCGTCGGCGGCGCCGCCTACCTTCTCAATGAATCGATTCATTCATCGATCTGGGATCGAAGGAAGCCTCTTGATGACGCCCTCCCCCGAAGCCGGTCAGCCCCTGCCCGCCGCCGAACTCCTGGCGCGTTCCCACCGTCTGGGCGCGGACCCGCGCAACACCAACTACGCGGGCGGCAACACCTCCGCCAAGGGCCTGGCCCCCGATCCGGTGAGCGGCGCCGACACGGAACTGATGTGGGTGAAGGGCTCCGGCGGGGATCTGGGCACCCTCACCGGGCCGGGGCTCGCGGTGCTCCGGCTCGACCGGCTGCGCGCGCTCGCCGAGGTGTATCCGGGCGTGGAGCGCGAGGACGAGATGGTCGCAGCCCTCGACTACTGCCTTCACGGCAAGGGCGGCGCGGCTCCCTCCATCGACACCGCCATGCACGGTCTGGTGGACGCCGCACATGTCGATCATCTGCACCCCGACTCCGGCATCGCGCTCGCCTGCGCGGCCGACGGCGAGGCTCTGACGGCGGAGTGCTTCGGCGACCGGGTGGTGTGGGTGCCCTGGCGCCGTCCCGGCTTCCAACTCGGCCTGGACATAGCCGAGATGAAGCGGGCCAACCCGCGGGCGATCGGCTGTGTGCTCGGCGGCCACGGCATTACCGCGTGGGGCGACACCTCGCGGGAGTGCGAGGAGAACTCGCTGAGCATCATCCGCGAGGCCGAGGAGTTCCTCGTGAAGCGAGCGGGGCCGGAGCCGTTCGGCCCCCTCCTGGAGGGATACGGGGCGTTGCCCGACGACGAACGGCGGGCCCGCGCTGCGGAGTTGGCCCCGCTGCTGCGCGGACTGGCCTCCATGGACCGGGCCCAGGTGGGTCACTTCACCGACAGCGCGCCGGTGCTGGACTTCCTGGCCCGCGCGGAACACCCGCGGCTCGCGGCCCTCGGCACCTCCTGCCCGGACCACTTCCTGCGGACGAAGGTCCGGCCGCTGGTTCTCGATCTGCCGGCTTCCGCGCCGCTCGACGAGGTGACGGCCCGGTTCGCGCGGCTGCACGAGGAGTACCGCGCGGAGTATGCCGCCTACTACGACCGGCACGCCGACGCCGACTCGCCGGCGATGCGGGGCGCCGACCCGGCGATTGTGCTGGTGCCGGGCGTAGGGATGTTCTCGTACGGCAAGGACAAGCAGACGGCGCGGGTGGCCGGCGAGTTCTATCTCAACGCGATCAATGTGATGCGGGGTGCCGAGGGCGTCTCCTCGTACGCGCCGATCGACGAGGCGGAGAAGTTCCGTATCGAGTACTGGGCGCTGGAGGAGGCGAAACTCCGGCGGATGCCGGCTCCGAAGCCGCTGGCGGCCCGGGTCGCGCTGGTGACCGGCGGCGGGTCGGGCATCGGGAAGGCCATCGCGCACCGGCTGGTGGCGGAGGGCGCGTGCGTCGTGGTCGCCGACGTGAACGCGGCGGGCGCGGCGGAGGTCGCAGGCGAACTGGGCGGCCCGGACCGGGCGTTGGCGGTCACCGTCGACGTGACGGACGAGGAGGCCATCGCCGCCGCCTTCCGCGAGGCCGCGCTCGCCTTCGGCGGGGTGGACCTGGTCGTCAACAACGCCGGCATCTCGATCTCGAAGCCGCTTCTGGAGACGACCGCCCGGGACTGGGACCTCCAGCACGACATCATGGCGCGCGGCTCGTTCCTGGTCTCACGGGAGGCGGCGCGCGTGATGACCCGTCAGGGGCTCGGCGGGGACATCGTCTACATCGCCTCGAAGAACGCGGTGTTCGCGGGTCCCAACAACATCGCCTACTCGGCGACGAAGGCCGACCAGGCTCATCAAGTGCGGCTGCTCGCGGCGGAGTTGGGTGAGCACGGGATCCGGGTCAACGGGGTGAACCCGGACGGGGTGGTGCGCGGGTCCGGGATCTTCGCGGCGGGCTGGGGGGCGCGGCGGGCCGCCGTGTACGGGGTGCCGGAGGAGAAGCTGGGCGAGTTCTACGCCGGGCGGACGCTGCTCAAGCGTGAGGTGCTGCCGGAGCATGTGGCGAACGCGGTGTTCGCCCTGACGGGCGGCGACCTGACGCATACGACCGGGCTGCACATTCCCGTCGACGCGGGTGTCGCCGCGGCGTTCCTGCGGTGAGGCGCTGAGAGGGAGTTGGAGGGCACCGCCGTGTCGTACGGCAGCGAAGCACAGGGGCCGGAAGGGCGGGCGGCGGAGGAGCGGGCCGCCGCCCCGGGCGCGGACGACCCGGTCTTCGTCGCCGTCGACCTCGGCGCCACCAGTGGGCGGGTGATGGCGGGGCGCGTGGGTGGGTCCGGCGGGTCCGGCCGGCCTGGCAGGTCCGATCGGGGGGCGGTGGACCTCATCGAGGTCCACCGCTTCCCGAACCGGCCGGTGCGGCTGCCGGGCAGCCTGCGGTGGGACGTGCTCTCGCTCTTCCAGGGAGTGCTCGACGGTCTCGGCCGCGCGGCCCGTACATACGGCGGCATCGCCTCGGTCGGTATCGACAGCTGGGCGGTGGACTACGGACTGCTGGACGCGGACGGCCAGTTGCTCGGCAATCCGTACCACTACCGGGACACCCGTACCGAGGGGGTCGGTGAGCGGGTCTGGGAGACGGTCCCTGCACGGGAGCTGTACCGGATCACCGGGTTGCAGCATCTGCCGTTCAACACGGTGTTCCAGCTCGCCGCGGCCTCCGGGAGCGCTCAACTGGCGGCGGCCAGAAAGCTGTTGATGATTCCCGATCTGCTGACGCACTGGCTCACGGGCAGTGTCGGGTCGGAGGCCACGAACGCGTCCACCACGGGCCTGTTCGACGCGCGCGCGGGTGACTGGTCGCACGAGCTGATGGGCCGGCTGGGCATCGACCGGAGCCTGTTCCCGGCCATCCGGCGGCCGGGGGACGCGGCGGGGACGCTGCTGCCCTATGTGGCGGCCGAGACCGGGCTGCCGGAGTCAACTCCGGTCACGGCCGTGGCCTCGCACGACACGGCTTCGGCCGTGGCCGCCGTCCCCGCGACCGGGCCTGGCTTCGCGTACGTGTCGTGCGGTACGTGGTCACTGGCCGGTCTTGAACTGACCGAGCCGGTGGTCACGGAGGCTTCCAGGGCCGCGAACTTCACCAACGAGCTGGGGCTGGACGGCAGTTACCGATTCCTGCGCAATGTGATGGGGCTGTGGCTGCTGTCGGAGAGCCTGCGTACCTGGGGGGAGCGTGGGCTGCCCGCCGATCTGGCGCCGCTGATGGAGGGGGCGGCCCGGTCGCGGCCGTTCGCCGCGCTGGTCGACCCGGACGATCCGTCGTTCCTCACCCCGGGTGACATGCCGGCGCGTATCGCCGCGTACTGCGCCCGCACGGGCCAGCAGCCGCCCACCGACCGGGCGGCGACGGTCCGTTGTGTCCTGGAGAGTCTCGCGCTGGCGCACCGCGCGACGCTGCGCGCGGCGGCCGATCTCTCGGGCACCGACATCCGCGTGGTGCATCTGGTGGGTGGCGGCAGCCGTAACGAACTGCTCTGCCAACTGACCTCGGACGCGACGGGGTTGCCGGTGGTGGCGGGCCCGGCCGAGGCCACCGCGCTCGGCAACGTCCTCGTCCAGGCACGCGCCCAGGGCCTCGTCGGAGACCGCGCGGACATGCGCCGCCTGGTGGCCCGAACGCAACGGCTGCGCCGGTACGAGCCACGCGGCGACGCGCGGGCGTGGTCGGCGGCTGCGGCGCGGATCGGACTCGACTGAGCGGACCCGGCTGAAAGGGCCCGGTTGAACGGGCCCGGCCGGGTGCGGGATCAGCTTTCGACGGCCCGGTCCAGCCACTCGGACAGCAGCGCGCGCTCGATGTCGGTCAGCTTCGGCAGCCGGGGCACGACGGTCCGGAACGCGACGGCGGCCGCCGTCGTGCTGTCCCCGGTGGACGCGGGAGCAGGCTCGGCGGCCGGCTCGGGCCCGGCGGGCCGGGTGAGGATCGACCGCGTCACCATGTCGTACATCGCGTCGGCGAGGCCGGGGTCCCGCTCCTGCGGCGGCATGGCGAGCAGGGTCAGTACGGCGCCGGTGCCCGCGGCGTGGACGAGTTCCACGGCGCGGTGCTCGGCGACGCGGAGCCGGCCGGTCGCCGCGACTCGGCGTACTCGTGCGCGCAGGACCTCCAGCCCCGCGGACGTCGCCGGTGAGCGGGAGGCGCGGCCGGGAGCGACGAGCAGGCCGAACAGTGCGGCGTTGGCCAGGCCGAAGCCGATGTGCACGTCCCACCCCGCCCGCAGATCCGCGACGGGGTCGTCGCTGTCGTCGGCGAGCGCCTTCCCCGCGACGTAGGCGGCGAAGACATGCTCGGCGACGGCATCGAGCAGGCCGTCCTTGTCGCCGAACAGCCGGTAGATCGTCGGCGCCTGTACGCCGGCGGCCTGGGCGACACCACGGGTGGTGACGGCGGCCGGACCCTGTTCGCGCAGGAGCCGCGCCGCGACCTCCACGAGGTTCGCGCGCGTCTCGCTTCTGCCGGTCCCGCCCTGCTTCGTCTCCACCATGTGTTCAACGATAACGCATACACGTTATCGATGTACTATCGTCGGAATCACCATCCCGATTCCATCGATAACAATGGCGACGACGTAAGGACACATCATGATCATCATCACCGGCGCCACCGGCCGACTCGGCTCCAAGGTCGTCCAGCGGCTGCTCGACCGGATCCCCGGGGAGGAGGTCGGCGTCAGCGTGCGCGAGCCGGACCGCGCCGCCGGCCTCGTCGCACATGGTGTTCGCGTGCGACGCGGCGACTTCACCGACCCCGGCTCTCTCGCCGACGCGTTCGAGGGCGCCACACAGGTGCTCATCGTCTCGGCGGGCGTGACCGGCGACGCGGCCATCGCCCGGCACACCGCGGCGATCGACGCCGCCCGCGCGGCCGGGGCGAAGCGCGTCCTGTACACCAGCCACCAGGGTGCCGCCCCCGATTCGCTGTTCGCGCCGATGCCCGACCACGCCGCGACCGAGCGGTACCTGGCGGCGACGGGCACGCCTTTCACGTCGCTGCGGAACGGGTATTACGCGAGCACCGTCCCGCTCCTCCTGGGCCAGGCACTCGAAACGGGCGAACTCGTCGCACCCGCCGACGGGCCGGTGTCATGGACCACGCACGACGACCTCGCCGAGGCGACGGCGGCCATCCTCACGGACGAAGGCCGGTTCGACGGCGCGACCCCGCCACTGACCGCGCCGGAGGCACTCGACCTCGAAGACATCGCCGGCGTCCTCACCGAACTCACCGGCCGCACCGTCCGCCGTGTCGTCGCTGACGACGAGGAATGGATGGCGGGCCTGATCGGGCACGGCGTACCCGAGGACCGGGCGAACCTGCTGCTGGGCATGTTCCACGCGTCGCGGCGCGGTGAATTCGCCACCACCGGGCCGGTGTTGACGGACCTGCTCGGTCGCGACGCCACGCCGATGCGCTCCTTCCTCGCGGAAACCGTCACCCCGCGCTGAGCGTCGCGGCGGGACACGCTCTCAGTAGCCGGCGAGCGGGGCCGCCGCGTGGCTGACGGGCACGGTGTGGGTGACCCATGACGTGCCCGCGAGCAGGTGAAGGAGGAAGGACGTCGGCTCGGGCAGGTAGCCGGGAACGCCTTCGCGCAGGGCCAGTCCGCTCTGGAGATGGGTGCTCGGGGCGACAGCGAGGGTGCTGTTGGCGTACGCGGTCGTGACCGGGCGGTGGACATGGCCCGCGAGCACGCGAGCCACGTTCGCGTGCCGTACGAGCACCTCGGCGAGCGCGTCGCCGTCGGCCAGCCGCATCGCGTCCAGGAAGGGAATGCCGACCGGCACCGGCGGGTGGTGCAGACACACGAACGCCGGAACGTCCGGCCTGCGGGCCAGGACCTCGTCGAGCCAGGCGAGTTGGCCCGCGCCGAGACGTCCGCCGCCTTCGCCATGCACGGAGGAGTCGAGGGCCGCGACGGTGAGCCGGGGCAACTCGGCCGCGTAGTACGCCTGGTGGGCCCCGCCCATCAGCGCGGTCCCGCCGAACTCGTCGAGCAGTGCGGCGGGTTCGTCGTGATTGCCCGTCACCAGGAAGAGCGGCAGCGGGAAGCGTCCGATCACCTCGCGCAGGACCGCGTACTCGTCCGGCGCTCCGCGCTCCACCAGATCCCCGGTGATCACCACACAGTCCGGCCGTGGGTCGAGTACGAGCACCCGGCCGAGTGCCCGGCTCAGCCCCTCGGCCGGTGCACCACCCCGCGGGCCGGTCCTGAGGTGCGGGTCACTTAGGGTCTGTCGTTCGGATCTTGCCGGGCTCGCGAGCCCTGGCACGCACGCCCGCCGCGTTGTCGTCGGTCGCCAACGCTCCGCGTTGACTCCCTCCTCCGCCTTGCGACCGCACGCACCAGACCCCGCTCCCTCATCCGGCCTGATCCAAACGACAGACCCTGGCTGTGCGACGGAGAGGGCCATACCCACACCCTGCCCGTGCCCGGCGGAGCCCACCGGCCGTTCCGCTTATGTCGCCGGGACAATGGCTGAGGTACGGTGCCTGTCATGGGTCCGTACTCGAACTACCGTGCAGTGGAGCCGCGTCACAGCGGTCCCCGCGGTGAGTGCGCGCCTCGCGGCCTCAGCTTTCTGCTGCGCCGCGGCCGGGTGGGATCCCCGCCCGCCTGTCGCTGTCGCTGTCGCTGACCTTCGGTAGCGCCCGCCCCCGTACCGTCACGGTCCTGACGGCCGCTGCCCGGACGGACCCGCCACCCGCGCCCCCGCGCCGCCGCGGGCCGTCCTCCCTCCCCACCGGTTCGTACTCCCGAGGAGCCTCGTGACCACTATCGCCCCCGTATCCGCGTCCAACGCTTCGGTCGTTCCCGCCCTCCGGCATCCCCATGTCCCCGCCGGCGGACTGTACGAGGGGCACCGGGAGCTGCGCCGTGTTCCCGAGGGCTGGGAGGACCGGCCGTACGGACTCTTCGAGCTCGTCCCGCAGTCCGCGACGATCGGCGCCGAGATCCGGGGCCTTGATCTGTCGGTCCCGCCGTCGCCCGCGCTGCGGGGCGAGCTCAACCGGGCCCTCCTGGAGTGGAAGGTCCTCTTCTTCCGCGGGCAGCGTCTGACCTCCGACGCGCAGCGCGCTTTCGCCCTCGCCTGGGGCGAGTTGGAGACCAATCCGCTGGTGGCGACGGCCGGGGGCGCGAAGGACGTGGCGCGCTTCGACCGTACGGCCGTCCCGAGCTTCGAGAACGTGTGGCACACGGACGTCACGTTCCGGGAGCGGCCCGCGATGGGCGCCGTCCTGCAGCTGCGTGAGGTGCCGCCCGCCGGGGGAGACACCCTGTGGGCCGACATGGCGGTGGCGTACGACAATCTGCCGCGCGACGTGAGGGACCGTATCGACGGCGCCCGTGCCGTTCACGACTTCGTGCCGGGCTTCGCGCGGTACTCCCCCGCCGAGCATCTGGCCCGGTTCCAGGACGTCTTCCCGCCGGTGGAGCACCCGGTGGTGCGTACGCATCCGGAGACGGGCCGGCGGATGCTGTTCGTCAACACGTCGTTCACCACCCGGATCGTGGGGCTCCCGCAGGAGGAGAGCGACCGTCTGCTGCGGCTGCTCTTCCAGCAGGCGCATGTGCCGGAGTACCAGGTCAGGTTCCGCTGGCAGGCGGGCGACATCGCCTTCTGGGACAACCGCGCCACCCAGCACTACGCGGTCGCCGACTACGGCACGCACCGGCGGATCGCCGAACGGGTCGCCATCGCGGGCGACCGCCCGTACTGATCCGCCTCGCGTCCGATCGCTGCCCACCGCCCGCCGCGCGCCGCCCGAGGTGTTCCGCCGGCTACGGCGACCGCTACGGCTTCTCCGTGAGACCGGCGATGCGCTCGCGGTAGGCGGCGATCTCGCGATCGGTGAGGGCGAGGCGGCCGGGCCCGGCTTCGTTGGCGGCCAGGAAGGGCGCCTGCTCCATCGCGCGGTACAGCGGGCCCGGCAGATTGAGCAGGAGCTGGCCCTGCTCGGCCGTCTCGATCACCATCCACGAGTTGCGGTCGGCGGCGCCTTCGCCGACGACGTTCGGCTCGATGGTGCTGGCGGCGATGACGGTCAGGACAGGGGGAATCGGTGTCTCTTCGCTCATGCCCCCTCCCTATCAGGGCGGCTCCGGCGCTGCCCAGCGATCGTGGCGCGTCCCCCCTGACACAGCCCGTCCGGCCGTCCGGCCGTGGGTACGGCCGCATGCACCGACCGGGTCCGATTTGCGATGCTGGTAGGAGCCTGCCGATGAGGAGGCGGTCGCCATGCCGAGTGAGAACACGGGCCGGGACCCCGGTGAGCAGCTCTTCGAAGAGTTTCTCGCCGAGACGCACGCCGCGGCCCCGACGGAACTGCCGGAACTGGTGAACCGCTGTGCCACGGCGCTGGGAATCGACCGGATCGTGGTCTATCTGGTCGACATCCAGCAGCGGCACCTCGTCCCGCTCACCGAGGGGATGCCCAGTCTCGACGTGGACTCCACGCTGGGCGGGCAGACGTATCGCTCCCTCGACCTGCGGATGGAGGAGTCGGACGGCCGGGGTCTCACCGCCTGGCTGCCCCTGATCGACGGGGCGGAACGCCTCGGCGTGCTCGGTGTGAGCGCGCCCGCCATCGACGCGGTACGCCTGCGCCGCTGCCGGATGATCGCGGCCGTGCTGGCCATGGCGATCACGTCGAAGCGGTCGTACAGCGACAGCCTGGTGCGGCGGTCCCGCACCGAGCGGATGGAGCTGCCGGCCGAGATGCTGCGCGCCTTCCTGCCCCCGCGGACCATCGGCAACGCCGACGCGTTGTCGACGGCGGTGCTGGAACCCGCGTACGAGGTCGGCGGCGACGCCTACGACCACTCGCTGACCCGGACGAGCCTGCATGTCGACATCTTCGACTCGATGGGCCACGACCTGGCGGCGGGCCTGACCACGGCCGTCGCGCTGGCGGGCTGCCGGGCCGCCCGGAGGGACGGCGGGGATCTGCTGGAACTAGTGGACACCGTCGATCAGGCGCTCGCGCGCTGGCTGCCCGACCAGTACTGCACCGGGATCGTCACCCAGCTGGATCTCGCGGGCGGTCTGTTCCGGTGGTGCAACTGCGGGCATCCTTCCCCGCTGCTGATCCGGGGACGCCGGGTGCTCCATGGTGAGCTGGACCGTGCCCCCCAGCCGCCGATGGGACTGCGGGTGAGGTTCTGCGAGACCCTCCGGACGATCCACGAAATGCAACTGGAGCCCGGGGACCGGGTGTTGCTCTACACGGACGGCGTCGTGGAGTCGCGGCTGAGCGACCGTACGGAGTTCGGACTCGAGCGTTTCACGGACTCCATCATCCGGGCGACGGCGGCCGGCGAGCTGGCTCCCGAGGCGCTGCGGCGGCTCATCCACTCGATTCTGGACGCGAGTGACAACCGGCTGCGTGACGACGCGACGCTGCTGCTGGTCGAATGGCGCCCGCCGGGCGCCTGAGAGCCCCTTCGCGGGGCAGAACGCGGCGCGGGTCCACCCGGACAACCGGTGGGCCCACGCCGTGCGGTTCTTCCTGTGGCGGTCCTGGGGTCTGCCGCTCAGTGGCTGGGGCCCCGGCCGCCGCCGCGTCCCCGCTCGTCCTGCCCGGGGGCGTCGAACTCGACCTGCTCCTTGCGGACGTCGGCCGACACTTCCTTCTGCTCGGTGACCTTCTCGGTCTCCATCCGCACGCGCTCCACCGGCACGGCCTCCTTGCGGACGATCGCCTCCTCGGCGTGCAGGATCACCTCGGCCTCGGCGTTGCCCATGGGCGAGCGGCCGATGTTGCGGTCGCCCGGGTTGATGGGCTCGCGCACGATACGGACCTCCTCGTGGGTGACCGGCACGGTGGTGGTGACGTTCTCGGTCACCACGACCTTCCGGAGCCGCGCCCGGCCCGACTCGTGCTCCTCGGTACCGACCCGCAGACGCTCCTCCGAACGCACCATTTCGTCTTCGCCGCCA
The DNA here is from genome assembly GCF_042714995.1 of Streptomyces sp. NPDC058665. Taxonomy (NCBI): domain Bacteria; kingdom Bacillati; phylum Actinomycetota; class Actinomycetes; order Kitasatosporales; family Streptomycetaceae; genus Streptomyces; species Streptomyces sp. NPDC058665. Next base: position 40,272 of record NZ_JBHXRX010000018.1, on the reverse strand, counting down.
CCGGTGGCACCGGCGGTGGCGGCCTCGGAGGTCTCCGTACGACCGGTGGTCCCGGCCTGGGGGGTGGGCTCGGTGCGGCCCTGGTCCGCTTCGCTCCTGGATTCGCCACTCATGGTGTCCTCCCCGCCCCTGCCTTCCGTGGCCGCGGTTCCGGGTGCCTGGGTCATGCCCGGAGTCCCGCTGCGCCCGCTGGGACGGGCGAGGCCGTAGTGGTCGTACAGCTCCTGCTCCTGGGCGACGTCGAGATGCTCGTCGGCGTCCATCCGGGGGGCGTCCTTGACCAGTTCCTTCGCGTGCGGGATCTGGAGACCGCTCTCGTCACGGGTCGCGCCGGCCAGCGGCACGAAGGACTCCTTCATGCCGAACATGCCGGTCTTGACGGTCACCCACTCGGCGCGGCCCGTCTGGTTGTCGAGGTACGCCTGCTCGACACTGCCTATCTTCTCCCCGGTGGCGTCGTAGGCCGTCAGACCCGTGAGTTCACCCACGTGGTGGAAGACATCGTCGGCTGCCATCAGTGATCACTCCTTGGCGGCGAGCCGGCGGGGTCCGGTATCCCCGCGCGTCGGCTGACTCGCGTATTTCCATGCGGCACCTGCTGACGGCGGGCGGCAACCAGGGAAAACGCCCCTCTGACCCGTCCGGGGGACAAAGGGGCGTCGGACGCGCCCTGCTGGGCTCGAAGCAGATCGCCGCGCGGGTTCAGCCATTCGGGTGACACCCGCCGGGGAGCGCCCGGATGTGCTCACGCGTTGTACGGATACGACGACGGAAAGGAGCCGGATGATACCGACGGGGACGATACCGACGAATTGATCAGCCGCCTGTCGCCGCTGTCCACACGGCGGTGTCCGGGGCGATCACGCCCTCCTCCAGGCTGTCGCTGGCGAGCAGCACCTCGCCGTCCGGCAGCGGGAGAGAGCGTGCGGAGAGGTTGATCCGGCATTCGAACCGGCCCTTGCGGAAGGCCAGTTCGCCCTCGCGTGCGGGCAGCCAGCCGAACGACTCGTCGCCACGGAAGCGGGTGCGTATGGACAGTGCCGTGCGGTACAGCTCAAGGAAGGAGTCGGGCCGCCCGGTCTGGGCCTCAACGGCGTGGTCGCCCCAGCCCTCCGGCTGGGGGAGCCAGCTGCCGCCGGGCCCGAAGCCGTGGCTGCTGCCCGTGCGGGTCCACGGGATGGGGATACGGCAGCCGTCGCGGCCCTTGGTGGTGCGTCCGGTCCGCTCCCACATGGGGTCGCGCAGCGCGTCGAGGGGCAGGTCGGAGACCTCGGGGAGGCCGAGTTCCTCGCCCTGGTAGAGGTAGGCGCTGCCCGGGAGGGCGAGGGTCAGGAGCGCGGCGGCCCTGGCCCTGCGGTGGCCGAGCGCGTCGTCCGGGGCGGGGTCGTTGCCGCCGCCGGACAGCCAGGCGCGGTAGTCGATGCCCTGGGGAAGGGAGTAGCGGGTGCGGTGGCGTACGACATCGTGGTTGGAGAGCACCCAGGTGGGCAGGGTGCCGACCGCGCGGGCGCCGGTGAGGGAGGTGTCGATGACCGTCCTGAACTCCTCGGCGTCCCAGGGACAGCGCAGATGGAAGAAGTTGAACGCCTGATGGAGCTCGTCGGGGCGGGTGTAGAGGGGCAGCCGGGACGCGCTGACTCCCGCTTCGGCGACGGTGATACGGGGAGGTGCGTAGGAGTCGATGATCTTGCGCCAGGTCCGGTATATGTCGTGGACCTCGTCACGGTCCCAGAAGGGATGGTTCTCACCTTCGGGCGGGGAGTTCAGGGAGGCCGAGTCGCGTCCGCCGGTGTCCCGCAGGGGTTCCACGAGGTCCTTGCGCAGGCCGTGGGCCACGTCGATACGGAAGCCGTCCGCGCCGAGGTCGAGCCAGAAGCGGAGGATGCCCTCGAAGTCGGCGAGGACGTCGGGGTTCTCCCAGTTCAGGTCGGGCTGCTCGGCGGAGAAGATGTGCATGTACCACTGGCCGTCCGGTACCCGTGTCCAGGCGCCGCCGCCGAACTTCGACTTCCAGTCGGCGGGCGGCAGGCTCCCGTCCGGGCCCCGCCCCTCGCGGAAGATGAAGCGGTCCCTCGCCGGTGAGCCCGGGGGTGACGCGAGCGCCTCCACGAACCAGGGGTGCTGGTCGGAGCAGTGGTTGGGCACGACATCGACGATGACCTTGAGACCGAGGCCGTGGGCGCGCCGCACGAGGCCGCGGAAGTCGTCGAGGGTGCCGTGGCGCGGGTCGACGCCCCGGTAGTCGGAGACGTCGTAGCCCGCGTCGGTCCAGGGCGAGGGGTAGAACGGGGTGAGCCAGAGGGCGTCGACGCCGAGACCGGCGAGGTGGTCGAGCCGGTCCGTGATCCCGCGGAGGTCGCCGATCCCGTCGCCGTCCGCGTCGGCGAAGCTCGGGACGTACACCTGGTAGACGACGGCTTCGCGCCACCAGTCGGGGGCGGGCCGGGACAGATGGCCGCCAGGGGTGTCGAGGGTGTTCGGGATCACGGGTGCCTCTCGTGCATGTCTTCGGGCCGGTGGTGCCAGTGGCGCGGGCGGTGCCGGTGGTGCCTGGTGCGTAAGTGATGCGTGCGACGGGTGGTGTCTCGTACGGGGACAGCCTGTCACCGGCGGGCGTCAGGCTGAAGGGCGGACTTTCGATGGTTACGGAAGGGACGTCCGGCGGAGCTCACGGACGTCGTCCCGGGGATCCGGGCCCGCCACCGGGCCGGCCGCGACCTCGGGGAGTTCCGGCGGATGGCCGAGCGTGCGGGCGACGCTGCCCCGGCTCCGCCGTACAGAGCGAGCGTACACACCGGCTTCCGCCAGTCCCTCTCGGTGCGGTCCGGGGCGGGCCGTCAGGCGTCCGGGCCCCGGCGGGTGCGCTGACGCTCCAGGCTGCGGCGCAGGTGATCCGTCATGGCCTCCGCCGCCCGGTCCGGGTTGCGGCGCAGGATCGCGCGCAGGATGCGGTCGTGCTCCGCGAGGGTCAGCGGGCCGGCGCCCGGGATGCCGCTGAGGCGGAAGATGTGCAGATGCGAGTGGAGCCGTTCCACCGCGTCGGCCAGCAGTGAGCGGCCCGCCGCGCGCGCGATCGTGTCGTGGAAGCGCTGGTCGGCGGCGGCGAACTCGCGGTAGACGACATACCGATCGCCGGATCCCGGCCGGCCCCGCATCTCCTCCACCAGATTCTCGATGGCGTCGAGCTGCTCCTCGTCCGCGTTCACGGCGGCCAGGGCGGTCGCTCTCGGCTCCAGCAGCAGACGCATCTCGAACAGTTCCTCAAGGCCCTGCGGGGTGAGGAGCTCGGTCGCCCGGTAGCCGGCGAGCGAGCGCTTCGTGACGAGCCCGTCGGACTCCAGTCGCGCCAGCGCCTCGCGTACGGGTGTGGGTGACACCTCCAGCGTCCGGGCCAGGGATTCGATGCCGACACGGGCACCCGGCTCGATCTCGTGGTCCATGACCATCGCCTTGATGGCCTCGTACACGCTGTCGGCCAGCACCTGGCGCGGCGGTCGCGGGGCACCGGTGTCCTCCGTGCCCTCTGTCCGGCCGGAAATCGTGTCCGACAAGGTCAGGTCTCCTCATGCCGCGCGAGCTGTCCCCCATATCCTATAGGGCTGGCCTCCACCGGGTCCGGAGTTCGACAGGGCTACTCCATGAGGAAGACCTGCTCCATGCGGGTCCACCAGTCGTCCGGCCCCGCCTCGGGGACCGGCTCCTGGCAGGGATCGGTCAGCTTCCACCACTCCTGTGTCGCCTCGTCGGCGGCCATCGCCGCGAGATCGGCCGCCAGATCGTCACCGTGGTACTCGAAGTAGGCGAAGAGCCGGTCGCCCAGCAGGTGGATCGAGTAGTTGGCGATCCGGCAGGCCCGCAGCCTGGCGAGTACGGGCTCCGGCACCGCCAGGTGAAGCTCCCGGTACTCCTCCAGCTTCTCCGGCCGCACCCTGATCACCTGTGCGATGCGCTGCATCAGCCCTCCACCACCGTCCGCCGCGGGAATCTCTGCCAGCGAGAACCTATAGGAACACCCTCACGCAGAGAAGCCCAGGAACCCGGGAAATTCCCGCTGCACAACGGTTGACGTGCGGCCGCGGCACATGACTAACCTCCAGATGCTTCAGATTTCCTATAGGAAAATTCGGCTGCCTCTGGAGGCGTCATGGCCGCTCCCCCGCCCGTCGCGACCGCTTCCTGAAGACCAGACGCGGCCACGCGCGACCACGCGCGACCGATGACGAAAGAAGCATCTCCATGAGCAGGATCAAGAGCGTCGACTGCGCGCTCGTCTTCATCGAGCCCGAGACGCTGCGTACGGACGCCAGCCAGACGTTCGTACGCCAGGAGACCGTCCTCGTCACGATCGAGACGGACGACGGTCTGCGCGGCACCGGCTACTCCTACACGATCGGCACCGGCGGCAGCTCCGTCCTCGCCCTGCTGCGCGACCACCTCGCCGGCACGTTGCCGGGCACCGACGCCCGTAACGTCGAGGCGGTCTGGGCGCGCATGCTCGCCTCGACCCGCGCGACCGCGTTCGGCGCGCTGACCTCACTGGCGCTGGCCGCAGTCGACACGGCCCTGTGGGATCTGCGGTGTCTGCGCGCGGGTGAACCGCTGTGGCGCCTGGCCGGTGGCGCGCACGAGCGGCTGCCCGTGTACGACACCGAGGGCGGCTGGCTCCATCTGCCCGCCGGGGAACTGGTCGAGAACGCCAAGGCCGCCCAGGCCGCCGGGCTGCGCGGTGTGAAGCTCAAGGTCGGCAGGCCGAGCGCCGTCGAGGACGCCGAACGGCTCGCCGCCGTACGGGAGGCGACCGGGCCCGCCTTCGAGATCATGGTCGACGCCAACCGCTCACTGACCGGGGCCGACGCGATCCGCCGGGCGCGTACCTTCGAACCGCTGGACATCGTCTGGTTCGAGGAGCCGCTGCCCGCAGAGGACGTCGCCGGCCATGTACGGCTCGCCCGCTCGACCACCGTCCCCGTCGCCGTGGGCGAATCGATCTACAGCGTGGGCCACTTCGCCGAGTACCTGTCGGCCGGGGCGGCGGGCATCGTGCAGGTCGATGTCGCCAGGGTCGGCGGCATCACGCCCTGGCTGAAGGTCGCGCACGCCGCCGAGGCATTCAACATCCCGGTCGCCCCGCACTTTCTGATGGAGCTTCACACGAGCCTGGCGTGTGCCGTTCCCGCCGGGATGTATGTGGAGCACATACCGCAGCTCGGCGCCATCACCCGTAGCGCGATGGTGATCGAGGACGGCTGCGTCGTGCCGCCCGAGACCCCCGGTCTCGGCATCGAGTGGGACGAGGACGCGATCGAGGATCTGCGCGTCGCCTGATCAGTCCGCCGCCGGGGCCGGGGCATCGGCGGCGTCCGGTCCCGCGTGGGAGTAGAAGACGGACTTCTTCTGCTTGGTGCGGTGGGCCCCTGACTTGGCGACGAGCTGTTCCAGCGCGTTCCGTACGACATTGATGTCGGAGTTGCGCGCCGGGTGGTCCGCGGCCAGTTCGGCGGCGACCTCCGCGGCCGAGCGCGGCTCACCGTGCGCGGCCAGCAGTGTGCCCACCAACTGGGCGAGACTGGGCTGCTTCGCCGTACGCGGCCCCGGCACTCTCACGCTCGGCGCGGCGTCGGGGCTTGCGCCGTCGGTGAACACCCGGCGCACGCCGAGCAGCAGGACGCGGTCCCGCTCCAGTGTCTCCAACTGGCCCTGAAGCGACTCGATCTCACCACGGAGGCGTTCCCGCTCCGCCACATTGCTTTCCAGGTCGGCGGCGACCTGGGCCTCGTACCGCGACTGGACGCTCGTGAACTCGGTGACGGCAGTGCCGGACATGAATGGCTCACTTCCTCTGTATGACGTCTGGGTGGCGCCCCCGGTTGCCCGTGATGGTACTTCTGCCGGCGTGTCCGCGCCGGAGCCGACCGTCAGGTAACACCTTGCTGAACCATGCGTGGTTGCTGGGTGGGCACGAGGGGCAAGTGCACTTTGAGCGGTGATCCCGCCGCGACAGTCGAAACGAGAGTGAGGGCCGGGATGGGTGACATGTGGGTATTCGCTGTCGAGTCGGGCCATGTGCCGGGTATGGACCTCACCGGTTACAGCGTCCATGCGACCGACGGAACGGTGGGCAGTGTGGACAGACAGTCCGAGGGCTCACCGTTCGAGCACCTGGTGGTGGACACCGGGATGTGGGTCTTCGGAAAGAGTCTGGTCATTCCCGCGGGGCTGGTGACCTCGATCGATCCGGCCGCGCGGGTGGTTCGCGTCGGCTGTACGAAGGCGACCGTCAAGGGGGCTCCGGTGTTCGAGCGCGATCACGACACCAGAGACCCGGCGTATCTCGGTGGCCTGAGCACCTATTACACCTCGCTGGTCACCACTTCCTGACACCTCGTCACGCACCGGTGCCCCGGCAGGACGCTGCCGGGGCACCGGCGGACACGGAGGTGTGTCCTTGGGCGAGGTGTCCTCAGGCGGGGACGATGTTCTCCGCCTGGGGGCCCTTCTGACCCTGCGTGACCTCGAAGGTCACCTTCTGGCCCTCCTGGAGCTCACGGAAGCCCTGGGTGGCGATGTTGGAGTAGTGGGCGAAGACGTCGGGGCCTCCACCGTCCTGCTCGATGAATCCGAAGCCTTTTTCCGAGTTGAACCACTTGACGGTACCGCTGGCCATGTGTCCTCCAAAGGACTCATAACGGTCCCCGCACCGTGCGGGAACCGGAGGTGATCGCCCTGGTCCTCAGAGACGTTGAACAGCCGAATCGCCCGCGACTGTGATCACGGGCGACAAAGTACTTCGGAACCACGACAGCTAAAACTGACGCTACACGTCTCCTCGCTTCCAGACCACAGAAACGATCAAGCGTGACGTCCGACAACACCCGCACAGGGCAGTGACGGCACGCCGCGAGCCGCATTATGTCCTCCGGGAGAGGGAAGCGTCCGTGAATGTCCCCTCCCCGCGGGGCGTGTCGAAACTGTCGGTAGGGTGAGAGGTGATGTTCACCCCACAGGGCCCGACCCTTCGCGAACTGACCGTGCAGGCGCTCTCGTCGACCGAGCGTGGCTACGACCTGCTCGCGCCGAAGTTCGACCTGACCCCGTTCCGTACCCCGGACGGCGTGCTGGACGCCGTGGCCGACGCCCTCGGGCCCCTCGGCCCCTTCCGCGCCGGGCTGGACATCTGCTGCGGCACCGGAGCCGGTGTGGACGTCCTGCGGGAGGTGTGCGTCGAGCGGGTCACCGGTGTCGACTTCAGCGCCGGCATGCTGGCCACCGCCAGGTCCGCCGTACTGCCCAACGGCGGGGCGGGCGGAGGCGGTTCGAGCGGGGGCGGTACCGGCGGGCCGGTCGTCGACTTCGTACGGGCCGACGCCCGCGCGCTCCCCTTCCGCGCCGCCTTCGACGTGGCGGTGAGTTTCGGCGCGTTCGGCCACTTCCTGCCGTCGGAGCGCCCCGCGCTCTTCACGCGGGTGCGTGAAGTCCTGCGGCCCGGGGGCGTCTTCGTCTTTCCGGTGCCCGCGCCGCCGCGCGTCGGTTCGCGGCTGTACTGGACGCTCTGGGGCTTCGACGCGGCGATGCGGGCGCGCAACGCGATGTGGCATCCGCCGTTCGTCATGTACTACCGCACCTTCCGGCTCGCCGACGTGGTGGACGAGTTGACCCGTACGGGCTTCGAGGTGGATCTCGTCGCGCTCGACCGCCTGGGGCGGCGGCCTGACGGCGGCCCGCGCTGTCGCATGGTGGTCGCGCACCGGCCGTGAGCCCCCGGCGTCACACCGCCGGGCCCGGGGCTGCCGGGCGCCGCCAGGCCCAGCGGAGCATGACGAGGGAGGCGAGCGCGGCGAAGGCGCACCAGGTCGAGACGAACTCCATCCGCCAGATCACCGCGCAGATCACCGCTCCGGCGGCGACGAGGACGCCGAGCAGCCGCACCGTCCGGTCGGCCGCCAGCAGCAGCGCTCCGATGGTCGCGAGAAGGTAGCCGGCCACGGCGATCTCCGGCTGCGGCAGATGGACGGCGTATCCGATGGTGTGGCCGCGGATGTCGGCCGTCACCTCCCGGGTGGCCAGGTAGTAGGAGAGCGCGCCCGAGGTGGCGACCCCGGAGGCGACGGGCACGGCCAGCCTGCGGCGGGAGCCCCGCGGCGAGGCGACCAGTACGGCCAGGGGGATCCAGATGGCCAGCAGGGGCATCGCGATGACGGCCCAGGCGGTGGTGGCGGGCCCCGCGCCGCCGCCGGAGTCCCATACGACGGACTCGACGATCTGGTGAGCGCCCAGGAGCAGGGGCAGCGCGGCGAGCGGCAGATCGCGGACCCGGCGTACGCGGGCGACGCAGACCGCTCCGATCGCGCTGATGAAGACACCCGCGGTGAGGTCGGCGGTCGCGCTCCAGCACATCGTGGCATCCAGGGACCGAAAGGGGCGGCGATGGTGTGATCACCGCATAACGGGTCCGATCGTACGGTTCCGGGGAGCGCCCGAGCGGGTGACACGGCTGTCAGGACCGGGCACGGAGGACCGGCGGCGGTCCGTCGGTTCTCCGTGGTGAAGCGGTGCCGCTGTGGGTCAGATCCGGCCTCCGGTGAGTTTGGAGAGGGGGCCTCGCGGTTTGGCGGTCCGCCGCCCGAGGGCGAACGCTCCGCCGGCCAGGCCGGCGACACCGGCGGCGGCTCCCGCCGCGATCGCCTTGCGGTGCTTGACGGCCGTCCACGCGGTGGTGGCTGTGGAGACCGCCTTGCCCGCCGTCGACACGACGGCCCGACGGCTGCTTTCCCAGCCGGCGGTGGCCGCGCGTTTCGTCGCATCGCCCGCCGACCGCACACCCGCTTCGGCGGACTTCTCGGCTGCCCGCACGGATGACTTGGCCTTCGAGGCCGCGAGCGCCGATTCGGTCCTGGCACGGCCGGCGGCGTCGCTGGTGGCCCGCCGCGCCTTGGCGGTGGCGGTCCTGCCCGCGCCGAGCTTCGCCGCCGTATCGTTCGCGTTCCTTTTCGCTTCGCTGTCCTCAGTCATGAGGTTCGTGTTGCCGCTCGACGCGGCCCGAAACACCGGGCCCGACCACGCGGTCCGTCCGCGCAGGCGCCGCCGCGACAGTCGCGTATGTCCGGCGAGAGGCGGACACTAGAAGGGAGGAGGCGTGTCATGCGCAAAGTAGCCGACTGCAGGGATTTCCCGAGCGAGACCAACTGCACGCTCACGATCTCCGGCGAGGAAGAGGAAGTGGTCCGCGCCGCGGGCGATCACGCGGTGAGCGTGCACGGACATGAGGACAGGCCCGAACTGCGGGAGCAGATCCGGTCCACGCTGAAGGACGAGGTCCCTCAGCACGCCTGAAGCCGAAGGGCGGATTCATGGAAGCGGACAAGGGTGACCGGCTCGTGGTGCACGGGCGGGTCGTCGGCGAGCACGACCGCGTGATGGAGGTCGTCGAGGTACTGGGACCTCCTCATTCACCGCCGTTCCGGGTGCGTGACGAGCGCGGTCATGAACTGATCATGGTGCCGGGTCCTGATTCCCAGGTGGAGCATCCTGACGAACGGTAGCTACGCCGTCGCGACCTGGCGCCGTGGCCCGGGTTCCGGGCTCGTATTGACAGCTTCGGCTAATGCGATTAGCTTTTAGCTAACCGCATTAGCCATTTGGAGATGTCATGACCGAGTACCTCGCCGTCGACGGCGGCACCCTCGCTTACGAGGTGGCCGGCTCCGGCCCACTGATCGTTCTCGCGCACGGCATGGGTGACAGCCGTGCCGCCTACCGCACCGTGATCCCGCGCCTGGTGGCGGCCGGCCACCGGGTCGCCGCCGTCGATCTGCGCGGCTGCGGCGAGTCCAGCGCCGGCTGGCCGGCCTGGAGCCGCACCGCCATCGCCGGTGATCTGCTTGCCCTGGTCCGCCACCTGGGCGGCCCGGCCGTGCTCGTCGGCCACTCGATCTCCGGCGGCGCCGCCACCGTCGCGGCGGCACAGGGGCCCTCGCTGATCACCGCGGTCGTCGAGCTGGCGCCGTTCACCCGCAAGCAGTCGATCCGCGTCGGCGACCTGCGGGTGAGGCGTTTCCGGCAGGGCATGCTTCGGCTGCTCGGCACCGGGGCGTTCGGCAGCGTGCCGCTCTGGCGCTCGTACCTCGACGTGGCCTACCCCGGTACGAAGCCGGCCGACTGGCCCGAGCGGCTCGGCCGCATCGAGTCCCTGCTGCGCGAACCGGGCAGGATGAAGGCCCTCCAGGGCATGGGCCGCAGCGCCCCGACCGACGCGGGCGCACAGCTCGGCAATGTCCGCTGTCCCGTTCTGGTCGTGATGGGCACGCTCGATCCCGACTGGGCCGACCCGCACGCCGAGGGTTCGGCGATCGTCGACGCCCTGCCGTCCGGCCTCGGCCGCCTGGAGATGATCGAGGGCGCCGGGCACTACCCGCACGATCAGTTCCCCGACCAGGTCGTCTCGCTCACGCTCGACTTCCTCCGCTCGGACGCCGCGCGTGCCTAGGGCGGGTCTTGACCCGGCGGCCGTGGTCGCGGCCGGCGCCGCCCTCGCCGACGAGGTGGGCCTCGCCCACCTGACGATGGGGCTGCTGGCCGAGCGGCTGGGCGTACGTACCCCGTCCCTCTACAAGCACGTGGGCGGCCAGGAGGACCTCAACCGGCGCATCGCGGTACTGGCGTCGAGCGAGGCCGCCGACGCCGTGGGCATCGCGGTCCAGGGGTACGCCGGCCGCGACGCCCTCGCCGCCGCGGCGCGCGCCTTCCGCGCCTTCGTACTGGAACACCACGGCCGGTACGCGGCGACGGTCGGCGTGGAACCGACCGGCCCCGACGATCCGATGGCCGCCGCGAGTGAACGGCTGCTCGGCTCGTTCATGGCGGTCCTGCGCGGCTACGACATAGCGGAGTCGGACGTGAACCACGCGCTGCGTATGCTCCGCAGCCTCTGCCACGGCTTCGCCACCCTCCAGGCGGCCAACGGCTTCCAGTGGAGCACCGACATCGACGAGAGCTTCGACTGGCTGATCTCCTTCGCCGACCGGGGCCTGCGCGCCATGTCGAAGTCCTGATACGCGACGGCGAGGCGCGGTGCGTATCAGGACCCCGACGGCGTCAGGACGACACGCGCATCAGATGGATCGCGGTGCTGGCCCAGTCACCGGCCGGCAGCTCCAGCGGCAGTCCGTGCTCGATGAGCACCGTCGCGTGGTGGCGCACCCCCGTCGCCACGTCCCGGTAGACCGCGCCCGGTTCGAGCCCGGCGAGATGGACGGGCAGCTCGGGGCGCCCCCGGCGCGGCGCCCGCTGCCAGGCGAGCACCAGGGCCTCGGCCCGGTCGGGCGACGTGTACTGCACGACTGCCGGGCCGTCGTCGACCGGTCCCCGCAGCCGGTGCTGGACACCGTGCTGGACCAGATGGCGGACCTGTTTGTACGCGCCCACGAACCCGGCCGCCTCCGCGATCTCCTCGTCCGGCCAGCGGGTCAGATCCCCGCCGACGGCCAGCACCCCGGCCATCGCGACATGGAAGCGGAAGGCCAACGGCACGGTCCGCGCGGTGAGTTCGTTGGGTACGTCGGTGACCCAGGCGGCCATGGTCGACGCCGGGTAGAGCTGGCTGTAGCCGTGCTGGATGCCGACGCGGTCGGCCGCGTCGGTGTTGTCGGACGGCCATGCCTGGTCGGTACGGGACAGAATGCCGAGGTCCACGCGCCCGCCGCCGCCGCTGCACGCCTCGATGCGCAGCGCGGGATGGTCGGCGCGCAGCCGGTCGATGACGCGGTAGAGGTTGTGCACGTACGCGCTCCACAGACGGTCGTCGCCGTCCGGGCCGACGCCGCCGGGTCCCGCCTCGCTGAAGGGGCGGTTCATGTCCCATTTCAGGAAGTCGATGCCGTTGTCCGCGACGAGTGCGGTGAGCCACTCGTACGCCCAGTCGGCGACGTCGTCCCTGGCGAAGTTGAGCACGAGCTGGTTGCGTAGTTCGGTGCGCGTACGGTGCGGGAAGTGCAGGATCCAGTCGGGGTGCGCGCGGTAGAGGTCGCTGTCGGCGTTGACCATCTCCGGCTCCACCCAGAGACCGAAGAGCATGCCGAGGCGGTGCACCTCGTCGGCGAGTGGCCCAAGTCCCTTGGGGAACCGGTCGGGTGACGGCGTCCAGTCGCCGAGTCCGGCCCGGTCGCCGCGCCGCGCGCCGAACCAGCCGTCGTCCATCACGTAGAGCTCGGCGCCCAGTTGGGCGGCCCGCGCCGCCAGGGCCATCTGGCGCTTCTCGTCGATGTCGAAGCCGGTGGCCTCCCAGGAGTTGTAGAGCACGGGGCGCAGCTCGCCGGGGTGTGGCAGGACATGCGCGCGGGTGTACGCGTGCCAGGCCCGGCTCGCCGCGCCGAAGCCGCCCTCGGTGTGGAGCCCGGCGAAGCGCGGTGTGATGTGCGTCTGTCCGGCGCCCAGGCGCAGGGTGGTGGAGTCGTGTCCGGCGCCGCCGGTGAAGCCGGCCCGGCCGTCGGAGGTGCGTTGGGCGGTGATGCGCCAACTGCCGCTCCAGGCGAGGGCGGCGCTCCAGATCTGGCCGTGGTCCTCGGTCGCGCCGCCGTCGTCCAGCATGACCCACGGGTTGAGGTGGTGGCTGGTGATGCCGCGCCGGCTGGTCAGCACGGTCTCGCCGAACGGCAGTCTCTCGCGGCGCAGTTGGGTCTCGGCGGCCCACTGGCCCGTGACATGGCTGAGCCGGTAGTCCGTGCGCGGCGGCAGGGTCCAGGCCGCCGAGTCGGCGCGCAGCACGACGATGTCGTCGGTGCCGGTGTTGCGCAGGGTCGTCCAGCGCTCGATCACGTCGCTGTCGTGGTGCACGCGGTAGTGCAGGGTGATGTCGAGCGGATAGTGCCTGTCGCGGAAGAGCAGGTCCAACTCGGCAGCCCCGCCTGGGGTTTCGCGGATGTCGTGGCCGAGCGCCGCCCATTCGACGGCGCGGGTACCGTCGGCGAACCGGACCTGGAGCGAGGGCACGCCGTAGCGGGCGCCGCCGTCGACGGGCAGTTCCTCGCCGACCGGCGGGCGGCCCTCGAAGCTGTTGGCCTCGCGGTCCACCGGGTGGGGCCGCGCCGCGATCTCCCGTGCCTCGTCCAGGGTCAGCCTGCCGCCCCAGGCCACATGACGTGGCGCGCCGCTGCTGTCGGTCCGCACCGCGTAGGAGGTGCGCGGAGTGCTGAGCAACCACAGGGCGGCGTCCGGGGCGTAGGAGATCTGGGGCATGGAGATCCTTACGTTCGGGGGCAGCACTGTGACGGCTGGTAGCCAATCCCGCCCTTTGATCCGCTGTCAAGTGCCCTGCTCCGGCGAACTTTTCTCCGGAGAGAGGTTGATCAACTTCTACTTCACAGGGTTCCTGCTTTTTTTATTGACAGAGGAAATTAACTCACCTACGTTTCCGGCCATGTCAACGACCGACCAGGTGGAGGCCTTTCCGGCGGCCACACCCGCCGCCTCCTTGGTCTTCACCACCGTGCTCTCCCAGGGCCCGCTCTCGCGGGTGGAGCTCTCCCGGCGCACCGGGCTCTCGTCGGCCGCGGTCACCAAGGCCGTACGCCCGCTCATGGCGGCCGGATACTTCGTCGAGGCCGCGGACGAGAGCGCTCCGCCCGCTGTCGGCCGGCCGGCCAACCCGGTGCGGGTGGACGGCGGCAGGGCTCTGTTCATCGGCGTGAAAGTGACGGCCGACGAGGTGATCGCGGTCCTGGCGGACCTCTGCTGCCGGATCCGGCTGGCCCGGCACGTACCACTCACCAGCCGTGAGCCCGCCGCCGTGATCGCCGTGATCGCCGAGCTGACGGCCGAGTTGAGGACGGAGGCCGAGGGGTTCGGCGTCCCGGTGCAGGGTCTCGCGGTCGCCGTGTCCGGAGATGTGGACCGGGCGGCGGGAGTTGTCCGCTACTCCCCCTTCCTCGACTGGCGTGACATCGCCCTCGCCGAGCTCACGACCGCGCTGACCGGGCTGCCCGTCACGGTGGACAACGACGTACGGGCGCTGACTGTCGCCGAGCAGTGGTTCGGCGCCGGGGTGGGACTCTCCAACTTCGCGCTGGTCACCGTCGGCGCCGGGATCGGCTGCGGGCTCGTGGTCAACGGGCGAGTGGTCGCCGGGGCGCACGGCGTGGCCGGTGAGATCGGACATCTGTCGATCGACCCGCGAGGGCCGCTCTGCCACTGCGGCAACCACGGCTGCGTGGAGGCGATCGCATCGGACTCGGCCATCGTGCGCCGTATCCGGCGTGACACGGGCGAGCCGCTGGCCGGCCCCGCCCAAGCACTCGAACTGGCGCACGGCGGCAGCCCGGTGGCCCGCGAGGCGTACGCGGACGCGGGCGCCGCGATCGGCCGGGCGATCGGCAGCGTGGTGAATCTGCTCGGCCCCGAGCGCGTGATCATCTCGGGCGAAGGGCTCGCGGCGTACGACCTGTTCGCCGCCCAGATCAAGGAAGCGTTCTCCGCGACCGCTTTCAGTACCGCCGATCAGTGCGACGTGATCACACGTCCGCTGGCTTTCGAAGAGTGGGCGCGCGGGGCCGCGGCCACCGCGATACAGACCTTCATCGGGTCCGACACCTTCTAGGAGAAGCGATGACGCAGCAGAGCCGCATACCCGGAGCCGGTGGTCCCAGACGACGCAGCGTCGTCAACGGACTGATGGGGGTCGGAGCGGCCGCACTCGCCGGGCCCACCCTGGCGGCGTGCGGCGGCGGCCCGCCGGCCGCCGACCCGAAGACCGTGACGTTCGGCTCCAACGGCGCCGACGCCACGCCCAAGAAGGCGTACGCGGCGGTGATCGAGGCCTTCACCAAGGACAGTGACCTGAAGGTCAAGACCAACACGGTCGACCACGACACCTTCCAGAAGAGCATCTCCAGCTATCTCCAGGGCACTCCGGACGACACCTTCACCTGGTTCGCCGGCTACCGCATGCAGTACTTCGCGGAGAAGAAGCTCGCCAGTCCCGTCGACGACGTGTGGGAGACCATCGGCTCCGGGTTCAGCGAGGCCGCGAAGCAGCTCTCCAGGGGCAGCGACGGCAAGTACTACTTCGTACCCCTCTACAACTACCCGTGGGCCGTCTTCTACCGTAAGAGCGTCTTCAAGGAGCGCGGTTACACGCCGCCCGCCACGTGGGCGCAGTTCGTCGCGCTGGCCAAGAGGATGAAGAAGGACGGGCTCTCGCCGATCGCCTCCGGGTACGGCGGCGGCGACAGCTGGTCCATCCTCGGCGCCTTCGACTATCTGAACCTCCGTGCGAACGGCTACGACTTCCACATGGAGCTGATGCGCGGCGACGTCGCGTGGAGCGACCGGCGCATGAGCACCGTGCTCGACCTGTGGCGGGAACTCGCCCCGTACTACCAGCCGGGCGCCGGCGGGCGTTCATGGCAGGACGCGGCCCAGTCGCTGCTCGACAAGAAGTCCGGCATGGCCGTCATCGGGCTCTTCCTCGGCCAGCAGATCACCGATCAGACGCTGCGCGAGGACATCGACTTCTTCCCGTTCCCGGAGATCGACCCGGCGCACGGCATGGACACCGTCGAGGCGCCGACGGACGGGTTCATGCTCAGCCGCAAGCCCAAGAACGCCGAAGGCGCGCGCAAGTTCCTGGAGTTCCTGGGCAGCCCGGAGGCCGAGGGCATCTACATGGGCGTCGACCCGAGCAATGTCGCCGTCCACAGCAAGGCCGACACCAGCACATACAACGCGCTGCAGAAGAAGTCGGCCGAGCTGATCGGCGCGGCCGAGCACATCACACAGTTCGGCGACCGGGACAGCGACCCCGGGTTCATCTCGACCGTTGTCCTGCCCGGTCTGACGCAGTGGCTCGGCCACCCGGACGACGGTGCGGCCACGCTGAAGAAGATCGAGTCGCAGCGCGCGCGCTTCTTCTCCGGCTGATCCCGTCCCCACACCCGAGCCGCCACCCGCCGACCCGCCCGAGGGACGCCCACCCCTATGACTTCCACACTCAAAGCACCGGAGGAACCGGTCGCGCCGGCCGTGCCCGCCCAGCCGGCCCGCCGGCGCAGGCCGCGCCGGCTCGGCCTGCGCGACCGGCTGTTCCTCGGCGTCATCGTCGGCGTACCGCTGCTGGCCCTGCTGATCTTCGTCTGGCTGCCCGCGCTCGCCTCGCTCGCGCTCTCCTTCACCAGTTGGGACGGCCTGTCGCTGTCCGGCATCGACTGGATCGGCTGGGCCAACTACCGTGAGATCTTCACGAATTACCCGCCGTTCTGGCCGGCCGTCCAGCACAACGTCATCTGGCTGCTGTTCACCGCGCTGCTGCCGACGCCGTTCGGCATCTTCCTCGCGTACCAGCTGGACCGGAAGATCCGCTTCACCCGGATCTACCAGACCGCGATCTTCCTGCCCATGGTGCTGTCCCTCGCGGTCGTGGGACTGATCTGGGAGATCATCTACAACCCGGACAACGGTCTGCTCAACGGCATCATCGGCAGTGTCTCGCCCGGCACCCACATCGACTGGCTCGGCGATCCCGATCTCAATCTGTGGGCCGTGCTCGTGGCGTCCGCGTGGCGGCACACCGGCTACATCATGATCCTCTATCTGGCCGGGCTCAAAGGCTTCGACCCCGCCCTCAAGGAGGCCGCCGCGCTCGACGGCGCCAACGGGCGGCAGACCTTCCTGCGCGTGGTCTTCCCCGCGCTGAAGCCGGTCAACATCGTCATCCTCGTCGTCACGGCGATGGAGTCACTGCGCGCCTTCGACATCGTGTACGTCCTCGGCGGCGGCATCGGCAGCAAGCCCGGTATGGAGCTTCTCTCCCTGCTGATCACCGACAACATCGTCGGCGAGACCAGCCATATCGGCTACGGCTCGGCCATCGCGGTGATCATGCTGCTGGTCTCGCTGACCGCCATCTGCACCTTCCTCGTACAGAACTTCCGCAAGGACAAGGAGGAGGAGTGACCGCGACCGCCACACCTCCGGCCGCCCGGCCACGGGCACCGCACGGCACACCTCCCGGGAAGCGCTCACGCCCGCGCCGTCAGACCGGCCGTCATCTCTTCCTCGCCGGTATCTCCCTGCTGTGGCTGGTCCCGCTGCTGTGGGCGGTCTACACCTCGCTGCGGCCGTACGAGGACACCGCGAAGAACGGTTATCTCTCCTGGCCCAGCGGGCTGAGCCTGGAGAACTTCACCGACGCCTGGGCGCAGTCGGGTCTCGCGCACTTCTTCTGGAACTCGGTGCTCGTCACCGTGCCGGCCGTGCTCGGCACCCTGTTCTTCTCCGCGGCGGTCGCCTTCTACGTGTCGCGCTTCGACTTCCGCTGGAACATCGCGCTGCTGATGCTGTTCACCGCGGGCAATCTGCTCCCCGCCCAGGTGCTCATCACCCCGCTGTACCGGCTCTATCTCCAGTGGAACCTGCCCGGCTGGATGAGCGACTCGTATCTGCTCTACAACTCCTACTGGGGCGTCATCGTCATCCATATCGCCTACCAGTGCGGCTTCTGCACCTTCGTGCTGAGCAACTACATGAAGACGATCCCGAAGGAGATCACCGAAGCCGCGCTCGTGGACGGCGCGCCCGTGTGGCGGCAGTTCTTCCAGATCGTGCTGCCGCTGTGCCGCCCGGCGTTCGCCGCGCTCGCGACGCTGGAGTCGATCTGGATCTACAACGACTTCTTCTGGCCGCTCGTGCTCATCGAGACCGGTGACAAGCGTCCCGTCACCTCCGCGCTCGCAAGCCTGGAGGGGCAGTACTTCACGAATCCCAACCTCATCGCGGCCGGCGCGCTGATGACCGCGATTCCCACGCTGATCGTGTACTTCGCGCTCCAGCGCCAGTTCATCAGCGGTCTGACGATCGGCGCCGGCAAATAGCCGCGCCCCCTCTGCCATCCCCCACCCCGCCCACCCCCGCTCCTCCCCATCACGAGAAAGCAGGAGGCTCCCTCCCATGCGCCCACCCGCTCGCACCGTCGCGAGAACCATGCGCGCCGCGCTCGTCCTGGCCGTCACGGCCGGCCTGGCGGTCGCCGTGCCGGCCACGGCCCAGGCCCAACTCCCCGACCGGGCACCGGCGTCGGCCGGCCCGGCGAACGCCACGGCCACGGCCGCGACCACCACCGGCGAGAACGCCGTCGCCGAGAAGCCCTACATGGGCTGGAGCAGCTGGAGCCTCCAGACCACCTCGTATCCGGGGGTGAACCCCAACGGCAACTACAGCTATCTCACCGAAGCCAATGTGAACAAGCAGACGGACGCACTGGCCTCGAAGCTCAAGAAGTACGGATACGAGTACATCAACATCGACGCCGGCTGGTGGCGTGGCTGGGACTGGACACCGGAGTTCGACGAGTACGGGCGCCAGAAGACCAACACCGAGCGCTTCCCGAGCGGGATGAAGGCGGTCGCGGACCGTATCCACAGCAAGGGTCTCAAGGCCGGCATCTACCTTCCCGTGGGGCTGGAGAAGGAGGGGTACGGCGAGGGCAAGCTGAAGATCTGGAACACCGACGACTGCACCACCGGGGACATCGTCCACAGCGATCTGCGGACGACCAACGGCTGGGACAGCTCCTACAAGATCGACTTCAGCAAGCCGTGCGCGCAGAAGTACATCGACTCGCAGGCGCGGCTCATCGCCGACTGGGGTTACGACTTCCTGAAGCTCGACGGTGTGGGCCCGGGATCCTTCAAGAGCGGTGACAACTACGACAACCGCTCGGACGTCGCCGCCTGGCAGAAGGCCATCAAGTCCACCGGGCGGCCGATCCACCTGGAGATCTCCTGGTCGCTCGACATCAACTACGCCAAGGACTGGAAGGCCACGTCCAACGGCTGGCGCGTCGACACCGACGTCGAGTGCTACTGCAACACCCTTGTGTCGTGGGAGAACTCGGTCGAGGACCGCTGGCGTGACACGCCCGGCTGGACGCGGTACGCCGGGCCCGGCGGCTGGAACGACCTCGACGCGGTCAACGTCGGCAACGCCGACATGAGCGGTCTGACCAAGGCCGAGCGGCAGAGCTACATGACGCTGTGGGCCGTCGCCAAGTCGCCGCTCTACAGCGGCGACGACCTCACCAAGCTCGACGACTACGGTCTGTCGCTGCTGACCAACCGCGATGTGCTGAAGATCAACCAGCAGCCGGGGAAGCCCGCCAAGCCCATCACCTCGGTCGGTGACGAGCAGGTCTGGGCGTCCGAGAACCCCGACGGCAGCTACACCGTCGCCCTGTTCAACCAGGGTGACTCCCCCTCGCCGGTGACCGCCGACTGGCAGGCTCTGGGCTTCACCGGCCAGGCGTCCGTACGTGACGTGTGGAACCGCGAGAGCCTCGGCCGGCACAAGGACGGCATCACCCAGGCCGTACCGGCGCACGGCTCGCGGCTGTTCACCGTCACCCCGCAGGGTGCCGAGCTCAAGACCGACGCGTACGAGGCGGAGTCCCCGGACAACGTGCTCACCGGCCCGGCCTCCGTCGCGGACTGCGAGGAGTGCTCGGGCACGAAGAAGGTCGGCAACCTCTACGTCGGCGGCAAGGTCCAGTTCACGGACGTCGTGGTCAAGAAGGCCGGCCGCTATCTGGTCAAGGTCGCCTACACCTCGGGCGACCCGCGGTCGATCGGCGTCTCGGCCAACGGCAAGGCCCCGGTCACGACGGCCTTCCCGGCCACCGGCGGCTGGTCGCTCGCGGACTCGATCAGCGTGCCGGTCACGCTGAAGGCGGGCAGCAACACCCTCACCTTCGACAGCGGCGACGGCTACTCGCCGGACATCGACAAGATCGACGTGCCGCGCCTCTGATCCCGGCCCGGTACGAGCGACAGGGGGGCGCGTCCTCACGGGCGCGCCCCCGGCACGTGACCCGCGTACTTCCCTTCCGCAGGAATGGAGTTGTCCCGTGAACGATCGGCATCCGCACTCCTCCGCACGGTCCGGCGCCGACCCGAGCCCCGGCGACGGTCCGAGCCCCACCCGCCGTCGTGTGCTCTCCCTCGCCGCCGGCGCCGGAGCCCTCACCGCGCTCGGCGGTCTGCCCGCCTTCGCCGCCTCCGCGCCCCCGAAGCGCCCGGCGGCCAACCCGATGCTCGCCGATGGCGAGGGGTCGACGACCCGTATGTGGTACCGCGCGCCGGCCGGGAAGTCCACGATGCTCGAACGGGCCCTGCCGGTCGGCAACGGGCGCCTCGGCGCGCTCGTCGGCAACGACCCGGGGAATGAACTGCTCTTTGTCTCCGACGCCACGATGTGGACCGGCGGGATCAACGACGTACTGGACCAGGACGGCCAATTCCCCTACGGCCGGGCCGACTTCGGCAGCTTCACCCAACTGGCCCACGTGACCGTCGACATCCCGGACCACGATCTGGGCACGGTCAACGACTTCCGCCGTGAACTCGACATCGACCAGGGCCTGGTCACCTCCGGCTACGTCCGCTCGGGCGTCACGTACGAGCGCCGCGTCTTCGCCAGCCACCCGGACGACGCGATCGTCGTCCATTTCTCGCAGCGTGGCGGCGGCCACTACACCGGCACGATCTCGCTCGACGGCACCCACGGGGAGACGACGTCGGCGGACGGCCGGACGAGAAGTCTGTTCCTCGGGGCGGAGTTCGCCAACGGCCTGCGGTACGGCGCCGCCGTCACCGCGCGCAGCGGGAGCGGCTCGGTCACCACGAGCGGCTCGCGGATCGTCTTCACGCGGTGCGCCGATCTGACCGTGGTCATCAGCGGTGGATCGAACTACGCCCCCGACTCCACCACCGGCTTCCGCGACCCGGATCTCGATCCGGCCTCGCTCGCCAGGACCAAGGTGCGGGACGCCGTACAGCACTCGGCCACCACGCTGCTGCACACCCATGTCGCCGACTACCGCGACCAGTTCGAGGGGATGAGCATCTCGCTCGGACCCTCCACGGGTGAGCAGCGGGCGCTCGACACCTGGGAGCGGCTCAAGCACCGTACACAGCAGGATGTGCCCGATCCCGAACTTGAGGCGCTGTACCTCCAGTTCGGCCGCTATCTGATGATCAGCAGCTCGCGGGACGGTCTGCCCGTCGCGCTCCAGGGTCCCTGGCTGGACGGCAACGACCCGGACTGGATGGGCGACTACCACACCGACATCAACATCCAGATGAACTACTGGATGGCCGACCGCACCGCGCTCTCACGCAACTTCGACGCGTTCACCGACTACTGTCTCGCGCAGCTGCCGGTCTGGTCGGAGCTGACGCGGGCTCACTTCAACGACCCGCGCAACCGGTTCCGCAACTCCTCGGGGAAGGTCGCCGGGTGGACCGTGGCGTACTCGACGAACATCTACGGCGGACTCGGCTGGTGGTGGCACCCGCCGGGCAACGCCTGGCTGTGCAACACGCTGTGGGAGCACTACCAGTACACGCGGGACCTCGGGCATGTGAAGAAGATCTACGCGATGCTCAAGGGTGCCTGCGAGTTCTGGGAGACCCGGCTGGTGACCATGACGGTCAAGGACCCGGAGACGGGCGAGGACCGAGAGGTCCTCGTCGCCGACAACGACTGGTCCCCGGAGCACGGCCCGCAGGACGCGAAGGGCATCACCTACGCGCAGGAGGTGGTCCGCGACCTGTTCATCAACTACCGCGAGGCCAGTGAACTCCTCGGCAGGGACGCCGCGTTCGCAAAGACCGTGGCCGGGCTCCAGGAGCGCCTCTACCTCCCGGAGGTCAGCCCGAAGACCGGCTGGCTCCAGGAGTGGATGTCCCCCGACAACCTGGGCGAGACGACACACCGTCATCTCTCGCCGCTGATCAGCCTGTTCCCCGGTGACCGGATCCGTCCCGACGCCTCGCCGGCGGCGCTGGTGAAGGGCGCCACCGAACTCCTCACCGCCCGTGGGATGGAGAGCTTCGGCTGGGCGAACGCCTGGCGCGCCCTGTGCTGGGCGCGGCTGAAGGACGCCGACAAGGCGTACGAACTGGTCGTCAACAATCTGCGGCCGTCCGTCGACGGCACCAACGGCACCGCGATGAACCTCTTCGACATCTACGAGGTAGAGAAGGGCCGCGGGATCTTCCAGATCGAGTCCAACTTCGGCACCCCCGCCGCGATGATCGAGATGCTGCTCTACTCGCGGCCCGGCCATATCGAACTGCTTCCGGCGCTGCCGGGGGCCTGGGCGCGGTCCGGTTCGGTCACGGGCATCGGCGCGCGCGGCGGTTTCGTCGTCGATCTGACCTGGCGGGACGGGAAGGTCCGGGAAGCGAGGATCCGCAGTGTCGGCGGACGCAGGACGAAGGTCACGGCCGGCGGCGTCTCGCACGACGTGGACCTGCGTTCGGGCAGAAGCGTCACGTTGCGGCACTTCGGATGAGCGGGGCCGTACGCCGTGCCGTACGCCATGGTCTCGTCGGAGTCCTGACGCTCGCCGCGATCGTGCTCGTACCCGCGCAGGTCCCGTCCGCCACGGCGGCCACCGGCTCCACCGGCTCCATCGCCGCCGTCCCGCCCCCGCCCCCGCCCGCGAAGTCCACCGTCACCTGGGCGGCGAGCGCGGACCGGATGGGTGAGGCGGCCGGCGACCGGAGTTACCGGCTGATCGTGCGAACGAGCGTGGGCGGCAAGGGACTTCGTGTCCGGGTCTCCAACGCGTTCGGGGACCGGCCCCTGGTCGTCGGCAGCGCTTACGCCGGGCTCCGCGAGAGCGGCGCCCGGCTGCGTCCGGGCAGCAACAGGAAACTCCGCTTCGACGGGTCGGCGTCCGTGACGCTGGCGCCGGGCGAGATCCGCTACAGCGATCCGCTGCCCGGCAGGGTGGCGGCGATGAGCGATCTGGCCGTCAGTCTGTACGTGCGCGACGCGGGCGGGCCCGCCACCGGGCACGGGATGGCGCTCGCGACGTCGTACGCCACAAGTGGCGACCACGCGGCCCAGGAACAGGACGAGGCGTACACGGAGCGGCTGGGGTCGTGGTTCTACCTCGACGCGGTCACCGTGGACGCGGACCGCGGGGCGGGCGCCGTCGTGACGCTCGGGGACTCCATCACGGACGGCTGGCAGTCCACCACCGACAAGAACCTGCGCTGGCCCGACTTCCTGGCCCGGCGGCTGGCCGCCTCCGCCGGCAGCACCGTGAAGGGGGTGGCGAACGCGGGGATCTCGGGCAACCAGGTCCTGGCGGACGGGGCGGCGCAGAGCGCGCTCAAACGGCTCGACCGTGATGTGCTGTCGCTGCCCGGGGTACGGACGGTGTTCCTGTTCGAGGGCGTCAACGACATCAAGTCGCACAGCGGGGTCACCGCGGCTTCCCTGACGGCGGGTTACCGCGAGATCATCGACCGGTCGCACGCGGCGGGTCTGTGTGTCGTCGGCGCCACCGTCATGCCGTTCAAGGGCTGGTCGGAGTGGGACCCGGCAGAGGAAGCGGTACGTGCCGAGGTGAACGAGTGGATCCGCACCAGCGGGGAGGTCGACGCTGTCGTGGACTTCGACAAGGTGGTGCGCAGCCCGTACGACGCGGAGCGGATCCTGCCCACGTTCGACAACGGCGACCATCTGCATCCCAACGACAAGGGGATGCAGGCGATGGCCGACTCGGTCGCGCTGAAGTCCCTGGAGTGCGACCGCGACGCCGCGCTCAGCCGATGACGCCGGTGGGATCGGCTTCGAAGGGACCGGCTTCCGTGAGATCGGTGGCGAGGAGGTCCATCAGAAGTCCGTCGTGCCAGGTCCCGTCGGGACCGCGCTCGTAGTCCCGCATGATGACGAGCGGCGCCCGGCCCTGCTCGCCGGGGTCGACGGCGAGGGACGCGATGTGCGGTTCGACGAGGGACTGTTCGTGTTCTTCTCTCCTCAGGGCCACGGGATGTCTCCTTCGTACGAAGTACGGGGGCTGTCCCGTGGCACTTACCAGCGGTGGTGGATCTCCGCACGGATTCGGCGGTCGTACAGCTCACTCACCGCGTCGAGCGTCGTGTCCGACAGCGGCGCAAGAGAGGCCGCGGCGGCGTTGGCCCGCGCCTGCCCGACGGAGCGGGCACCGGGGATGACGCTGCTGACGCCGGGCTGCTGGACGATCCAGCGCAGCGCGGTCTGCGCCGGGGTGGCGCCCTCGGGGGCCAGGCCCGCGAACTCGGCGGCGGCGGCGAGGCCCGTGCCGTACTCGATGCCGGAGAAGGTCTCGCCCTGGTCGAACGCCTCGCCGTGCCGGTTGTAGCTGCGGTGGTCGTCGGCGGCGAAGACCGTGTCCTTCGTGTACTTGCCGGACAGCAGACCCGAGGCGAGCGGGACGCGCGCGATGATGCCGACGCCGGCCTCCCGGGCGGCGGGCAGCACCTCTTCGAGCGGCTTGAGCCGGAAGGGGTTGAGGATGATCTGTACGGAGGCGACGCCCGGCCTGGCTATCGCCGTCAGCGCCTCGGCGCAGGTCTCGACGCTCACGGCGTAGGCCGCTGTCCGCTTCTCGGCGACCAGGGTGTCGAGCGCGTCGAAGACGGCGTCGGTGGAGTAGACGGCCATGGGCGGGCAGTGCAGCTGGACCAGGTCCAGGGTGTCCACGCCGAGGTTGGCCCGTGAACGGTCGTTCCACGTACGGAAGTTGTCCAGGCTGTAGTTCTCGGGACGCTGCTCGGCCCGACGGCCCATCTTCGTCGCGACGAACACGTCGGCGTCGGGGCGGTCCTTCAGGAACCGGCCGATGAGCTGTTCGCTGCGGCCGTCGCCGTACACGTCGGCCGTGTCGAAGAAGGTCACGCCCGATTCGAGCGCCGCGTCCAGGACGGCGAAGGCGTCGGCCTCATCGACGTCACCCCAGTCGGCTCCCAGCTGCCATGTGCCCAGTCCGACGACGGAGACCTCACGGCCCGTCCTGCCCAGTACGCGCTTGTCCATATGGACGATGCTACGACGGTGTCCGCGCGGCTCGGCACGGCGGGGCAGGCGGGTGACGGGAGGCGGGCGGTGGGCGGTGGGTCGCGTAGAGGCGGCCGGTGGGCGGTGGGCGGTCTCAGATCTGCTGCGTGAGATTGACGGTGTTGCCGTCCGGGTCCTTGATGTGGGCGACCCGCTGGCCCCACGGCATGTCGTTGGCGGCCCCGAGCACCTGCCCGCCGAGTTCCTCGACGCGGGGCAGCAGCGCGTCCACGTCGGAGACGGCGACGCTCAGGAGCATCCGCTGCGCCGCGCCGAGGTCGACGTCCGCGTCCGAGACCAGCCCGAGGTCGGAGTCGCCGACCCGCAGATTGATGAAGAACGGCGCTCCTTCGTCAGGGGTGCGCGACGTCTCCACGGCGCCGAGCAGTCCTTGGTAGAAGGCCAGCAGCCGGCCGATCGCGGGCGAGATGACCATCGGCTGAATCGTGCCGGACATAGATGTTTCCTCCTGCTGACGGCCGCTCGGCTCCCTCGGGGGCCTCCGGCACACGAATGATTTCCCGTTGCTGACCGGCGGCGGGCCCGCGACTCATCGGTCGTCCGCGGACCGTGGCCACCGTGATCCCTACGGTGCCTTGCCCACCGAGAACACCGCGCCCGCCGGATCGGTGACGGTCGCCATGCGGGCGTACGGGGTGTCCTCGGGTTCGGTGGACGATCCGCCGGACGCGGTGGCGCGCTCCGCCACGGCGTCGGCGTCGGACACGGCGAACAGCGTCCCCCAGGCGGACGTGGGGACGTTGGGGCTGCCGATGATCCCGCCGATCTCGTGTCCGTCGGGGCGGCGCAGGAAGGTGAAGTCCAGCTCCGGCACCTCGTCGTTGCCGTCGAGCATGAAGCCGAACAGCGCGGTGTAGAAGGCACGGGCTGGCCCCGGGTCGGGGGTGATCAGGTCGTTGCGGACCAGGGAGTCGGGCTCGTTCACGATCTCGCTGCCGAGCCGGGAGCGGCCCTGCCACAGCCCGAACCGGGCGCCGACCGCGTCCACCGCGACCGCCGTACGGGCGTGGTCGGCCAGATCGGCCGGTGCCTCGATCAGCCGGCCGCCCGTCTCGGTGACCCGGCGTGCGGTGTCGTCGCAGTCGTCGGTGGCGAAGTACATGGTCCACACGGCGGTGGTCCGGTCCGTGTCCGGGACGATCCCGGCGACCGGCCGGCCGTGCAGCAGACAGACGGTGCCTCCGGCGTCGCCGGTCGGGTACGGCTCGTACTCCCAGCCGAAGAGTGCCTGGTAGAAGGCGAGCGCGCCCTTGCGGTCGGGGGTCCTGAGCTCCATCCAGGTGGGGGTGCCCTCAGGTTGGTTGGTGCTGAGAACGCTCATGCTGTACTCCTTCGTGAGACGCCGGGGCGATGGCTCCAACGTAGGCACCAATCAGGACAGTAAATGTCCTGGAAACACCTGCGGATGAGCGCCGTGCACACAAGCGGGCGCTCCATCATTCGGTCATGACAGGCTCATCGAGGCGGGGCCCCCTCGGTCGCACGGTTCTCGCCGTCGCCGTCGGTGCCGCGTGCACCCTCGTCCTCACCGGTTGCGTAGCCGCGCCGAACGACAAGAAGTCCGACGACGGGCGGACCACCGCCCGGACCGTACGGCCCGCCAGGACCGCCGTACTGCTGGGCGACACCGTGCTCGTGAACCATCCCGACGGTCGCGACGAGCCGATACTGGCGCTGGCGGTGACGGCCGTCGTGGACGAGGCGTCCCGGGGCGCGGGCGCCACGGACGCCGGGGGCTCGGAGAACGGGGCGGGCATGGCGAGGAAAGCGGGCGCCCCTGACGGCAGGAAGTGGGTCGCCGTCCTCGCCGAGGTGAGCAACGCGGGGGCGCGGCCGTACGGGTACGACGTCGGGCACAGCTTCACGGCCGTGGACACCGGCGGCCACCGTCATGTGCCGCTGCCCGCGTCGGCCGATCTGACGGTGGGCCCGATGATGACCTGGTCCGTGCCGCTCGCCGCCGGCCGGGCGGCGCGTGGGTGGCTCGTCTTCGACCTGCCGTCGGACGCGGTCCTGACCACGCTGGAGTTCGGCCGTACGCGGACGTCGGCGGCCCTGGCGGACTGGGCCCTGTGACCGGGCCGGGCAGAGCCGGGTCCGGCTGCTCGGCGGCCGGCTCCCGCGGGCCCGACGGGACGACCGGAACATTGCGGGAACATTCGCCGACCGGTCGCCGTTGAGAGCAGTGTGGGTGTGGACGGAACAGTGTCCCCGGGCCCCATCAAGAAATGCCCACAGGGAAGATCGTTCGGCTGAAGCCCTGTGGAGCCTATCGCCGCGAGGCGACCGCCGTCCGCACCCCGCCTGAACGGCCCCGACCGGTCTCCCCCGTCCGGTCGGGGCCTCTTTCCGTGTTCGGGTCTACTGTTCAGGCATGACGGCTGGGGCGGACGGGGCGGACGCGGAACGGCCGGGCGGTTTCGCAGCCGCGACCGGCGACGGCCCGCCGCCCTCCGTACCGCCCGAGGTCCGCGCGGCCCAGATCCGGGTCGCCTTCGGCGGCCTGTCGCAGATCCGCCGGCTGACCAACACCACGGCTTCCGATCCCGGCGCCGTTCCGGCCGCGTGGGAGCGTAATCAGCCGGTCCGCGCCATCGCCCTGGCCCTGGAAGCGGCCGGGATCGCGCCCTCCGCGGTCGACGGCGAAGGACGGCGAACGGCCACGGGATTCCGGGTGGCCCCGGGAGAGCGGCCGGGGACGGTACGGGTGGAGTGGCTCGGCCCCCACGGGAGCGGCGCGGCCCAGGACGAGGAGAGCCGACTGACCGCGTGCGCCGCCGTGCTGGGCCCGCTGGGCTGGGAGGCGCTGCTCTACCGCGGCCCGCGCCGCCGGCGCTTCCTGGAAGTGGAACCGGCGCCCTGAGCCGGGCCCGCGGGACGGAGTTCTTCGCCTCGCGCATAGCGGGTTCACACGGTTACAGGCAGTTCCCGGAAGCAGAATCCGGGATACTCCCCATTCCCTACGTAACCCGCCGGTAAATTGTTCAACGCACGGCCCTGATTTATTCTGAACCGCAGGTCAGACACCGATCCGGAAATCGAATACTGTCATCTGGAAGACGCTCTTAACAGTTGCCTCCCGGCTCCTTACCGTGGTCCGCACATTGACTCACAAGGCGACACGGGAGCCGGAATGTCAAAGAATGCTCTTTCCCGTCGTGCAATTCTGCAACGCAGTGCGGTGGCGGGCGGTGTCCTCTCCCTGGGGCCATTGCTCGGCGGCGCGACCGAGGCTCTGGCGCAGTCCACCGGGGGGACGGCGACAGCGGCCGGCCAGACCACGAAGGACGTCTACGGGCGGATCGGCGTACGGCCGCTGATCAACGCACGCGGCACGTACACGATCATCAGCGGTTCGCTGATGCTGCCCGAGGTGCGGGACGCGATAGACGCGGCGGCAAGACAGTACGTGCATCTGGACGAACTGGCCGACGCGGTGGGCAAGCGGCTGGCGGAGATCACCCGGGCCGAGCACGGCCTGGTGGCGTCCGGTTGTCATGCTGCGCTCACGCACGCCACCACGGCGTGTGTCGCGGGCGGAAACCCTGATCTGCATGTGCGGCTGCCCGACCTGACGGGCTTCCAGAAGACCGAAGTGATCATCCCCGCGCACTCGCGCAACGTCTACGAGAACGCGGTCAGCGCGGTCGGCGTGAAGGTCGTCGAGGTGTCGACGCCCGACGAGCTGGAGCAGGCCATCGGCCCGCGGACCGCGCTGGTCTACATCATGGCGGGGCCGAGGGTCGACGAGAGCGAACTCCCCACGGACGTCGTCGTCGGCATCGCCGCGCCCAGGGGCGTGCCGGTGCTGGTCGACGCCGCCGCCGAGATCCTGACCATCCCCAACGTGCATCTGGAGCGCGGCGCCGATCTGGTCGCCTACAGCGGTGGCAAGGCCATCCGCGGCCCGCAGTCCGCCGGTCTGCTGCTCGGCCGGGAGGATCTCGTACGCGCCGCGTGGGTCAGCAGCGCGCCCCACCACGGCATCGGCCGCGGCTACAAGGTCGGCAAGGAAGAGGCCATGGGGATGCTGGCCGCCGTCGAGATGTGGGTGCGGCGCGACCATGACGCCGAGTACGAGCGGTGGGAGTCCTGGCTGAAGTCCATCGCGCGCCGGGTCTCCGCGATCGGCAGTGTGAAGACGGAGGTCAGCCAGCCGGACGGCCTGTCGAACCGCACGCCGTCGCTCAAGATCACCTGGAACGAGAAGAAGCTCGGCGTGTCGGGCCAGACCGTGACGGACACGCTGTACGAGGCCGAGCCCCGTATCGCGCTCAACGCGTCCGGCGGCGAGGACCCCTCGCGGACGGGTGTGTCGATCACGCCGTACATGCTCCAGCCCGGCGAGGAGAAGATCATCGCGGGCGCGCTGGTCCGGATTCTCACCGACCCGCCCGAGCCGCCCCCCGCGCCGCGTCCGCCGTCGGTCGACGCGAGCGGCACCTGGACGCTCGACATCGAGTACCTGGCGGGCAGTTCGAGCGCGCACCGGCTGGAACTCACGCAGGACGGCGCCGGGATCACCGGCACCCACACCGGTGAGTACGTGTCCAGGAAGGCGACCGGATCGGTCAGCGGCAAGACGGTGACCGTGCGCAGCACGCTCAGCGAATCGTCGGGTGACGCGCTCGACTTCACGTTCACGGGGACGCTCAAGGGCGACTCGATGAGCGGTGATCTCAACATGGGCGAGTACCTGAAGGCCACATGGAAGGCCGAGCGCGGCGGCTGAGCCCCGCGTTCTCGTCTCGGCCCGGCCGGGATCTCTCCCCCGCTCTCCCAGCTCAACTCTCCCCAGCAGCAGGTCCATTGACGTTCCGTGCCCACGCCTGCGCGCGCGGACCCGGACGAAGGAGGAAGCGTGACGAACCGCAGGGACTTCATCCGCAAGGCTCCGGTGGTGGCCGCCGTGGCCGCGACCCCGGCACTGGCCGTCAAGGCCACCGAGGACCGCAAGCGCCACAAGCCCGAGAAGGAGATCCACTACCCGGGTGGCGGCGAGCCGCCGGAGAACCCGCTGTTCAGCCCGGTCGTCAGCTACGGCGACCTGGTCTTCATCTCGGGCATCGGCGCGCACTTCGAGGGCGACATCACCGCCCACACCGAGCATGTGCTCAACGAGGTGGAGAAGTACCTCGAAGCCGCCGGGTCGTCCATGGACCGGGTGCTCAAGGTCAACGTCTACCTCAACTCCCTCGACGACTACGACGGGATGAACGCGGTCTTCCTCGGCCGCTTCGGTCCCGAGCCCGGCGTCCGCACGACGATCGCCGCGCAGGCCGGTATCCCCGGGGACTCCCTCGTCGAGATCGACTGCATCGCCGTGCGATGAGCCCCACCACCGCACGTACCACCGCCGCACACCTCACCACCGCTCGCACCGCTCGAACCACCACCGCTCGTACTTCGCGTCACCGGACGAAATTGGGGTTGGCATGACACTGAGATCACGGGCCCCCTGGGCCGTACTCCCCGCGGTTCTCACCCTCGTGGCGGGCGCGTCGGCCGCCAGCAGCGCCACCGGCCGGTCATCGGACGACCCGGCACCGGGCCCGGACTCCTCGGCGTCCGCGGTCACCTACGACCTCCTGCTGCGGAGGGGTCATGTCATCGACCCCAAGAACGACCGCGACAGGGTCATGGACATCGCCGTCAAGGACGGCAAGATCGCCGCCGTCGGATCGAAGATCGACCCGTCCCGCGCCAAGAAGACGGTCGACATCAAGGGCAAGTACCTGGCCCCCGGCTTCATCGACATGCACACCCACCTGTTCCGGGGTGACCAGGAGGCCTACGCGAACGGTGTGCTCGGTCTGCCGCCGGACGGATTCACCTTCCGGGCCGGGGTGACCACGGCACTCGACACCGGTTCGTCCGGCGCCGAGAACTTCGAACTGTTCAAGAAGAACATCATCGACACCTCCAAGACCCGGGTGCTGGCGATGCTGAACATCGTCGGCAAGGGCATGGCCGGCGGTGACAAGGAGCAGGACCTCAGCGACATGAGCGCGGAGAAGGCCGCCGAGGTCGCCAAGAAGTACCCCGAGATCATCAGGGGTATCAAGACGGCCCACTACAACGGTCCTTCCTGGGAGCCCGTCGAGCGCTCGATGAAGGCCGGCGAGATGGCCGGTGTGCCCGCGATGATCGACTTCGGGTCGGACAGCCCGGAGCGGAGCATCGAGGAACTGCTCACCAAGAGGCTCCGCCCGGGTGACATCTACTCCCACGTCTACTCCGGGCTGCGCCACGAACTCGGTGACGACGGCAAGCTCAACCCGGCGCTCCAGGCGGGCCGCGACCGCGGCGTCCTCTTCGACGTCGGCCACGGCGGCGGAAGCTTCGACTGGAACGTCGCCATGGAGGGCAAGAAGGAAGGTTTCTGGCCCGACAGCATCTCCACGGACCTGCACACGGACAGCATGAACGCGGGCATGAAGGACATGTCGAACGTCATGTCCAAGTTCCTCACGATGGGCCAGCCGCTCAAGGACGTCATCGAGGAGTCCACCTGGAAGCCCGCGCAGGCGCTGGGCCGCAAGGACCTCGGCAATCTGTCCGTCGGCTCACCGGCCGACATCGCGGTCTTCGGCCTGGAGAAGGGCAGGTTCGGGTACGCGGACAGCTTCGGCCTGCGGGTCGACGGCAAGGAGAAGCTGGTCACCGAGCTGACGGTACGCGCGGGTGAGGTCGTGTGGGACCTCAACGGCCGGACGGCGAAGCCGTGGACGCCGGGCGCCGTGGGTGACAAGAGCAACGAGGAGCACGCGGCCCCGTAACCGGACCGCCTGACGGAACGACGGAGCCGCGGCCGGCCCCGATGGGCGGGGGGGGCGGTTTTAGGTCCCCGGCTTCCCGGGTGTGGGGCCTCGTCAGGGTCGGTGGTGTACCGCGTGGGGGTGGAA
>NZ_JBHXRX010000018.1:0-8463 GCF_042714995.1 Streptomyces sp. NPDC058665 | reverse complement strand
ACCCCCCCCCCCCCCACCCACCCCCCCCCCCGCCCCCCCCCACGTTGCCTGTTACCGGCTCATTTCTGTCCCGTGCTTCCGGGATCAGGGGCAGCGTCAGGGACGGAGATGACCGGCGTGGCGGTGGACGGTCTCCCGGTTCGGGATGGGGCCCACCGCACCGTGGCCGGTTGTGGTGAGCGCCGCCGCGATCACCGCGTAGCGTGCCGCCTCCAGCGGGGAGTCCCCGTCCAGCAGCCGCGCGGCGAAGGCGCCGTCGAAGGTGTCGCCGGCGCCGGTCGCGTCCGTGGGGACGACCCGGTGGGCCGGCACCTGGGTGGTGCGTCCCTCCGCGAAGAGCAGCACGCCGTCGGCGCCCATCTTCAGGGCGACGATCGCCGGGCCGCGCGCGGCGAACTCCCCGAGCACGTCGGCGGGTTCGTGCGCGCCGGTGAGGAGCCGGCCCTCGTCCAGGTTGGGCAGGACGATGTCGGCCAGCTCCGCGCTGCGCATGACGACGGCGCGGGCGCGGGCCGCCGGCCACAGGGCGGGCCGGTGGTTGGGGTCGTACGAGACGAGCGTGGTGTGCGCGCGGGCGGTCTCCATGGCGTGGAAGGCCGCGTCGCAGGCGGAGGGGCTGATCGCCTGGGTGATGCCGCTGATGTGCAGCAGCCTGGCGGCGGCGACCGCCCGCTCCGGAACGTCCCCGGGAGTCAGGCGACTCGCCGGTGACCCGGCGCGGCGGTAGGTGAAGGCGTGCCTGCCGTCGCCGTGCCGGGTGATGAAGTAGATGCCGGTCGCGCCGCCGGGTTCGGCGACGACATGGGTGGTGTCGACGCCCTCCCGGCGCCACAGTTCGGCCAGCGCCCGGCCGAAGGCGTCGTCGCCGACGCGGGTGATGTAGCCGGTGCTCGCGCCCGAACGGCAGGCGGCGATCGCCATGTTGGAGGTGTCGCCGCCGAAGCCGGTGCGGAAGGCGGTGGAGCTTTCCAGCGCCCCCTCGGCCGCGGCGCTGAATTCGATGAGCGGCTCCCCCATGGAGAGCACCGAGGGGTCGGTGTCCGGCATCGCGTCAGATCCGGTTGTACTTGGCGAGGCCGTCGCGCAGCGATCCCGACGACAGGATCAGCGCGGTCTGTTCCTTCTCGCGGTTCTCGATGTCCTGTGCGGTGGCGAGGACTTCACCGACGAGATCCTTCGGGACGCGGACGACCCCGTCGCGGTCGGCGACGATGAGGTCCCCGGGGCGTACGGTCACTCCGCCCAGTACGACAGGCTCGTTGAGCGAAACCGTACGGTAGCGCCCCAGTGTGGTCGCGGGCACGGCGTGCCGGGCGTACACCGGGAAGTCGGGGAAGTCCCTGCGGATCTCGGTGACATCGCGTACCCCGCCGTCGAGGACGCAGCCCGCCAGCTTCCTGGCGACGGCGCCCGCGGTCATCAGCCCGCCCCACACGGCGACATCGGCCGCGCCCGCGTCGATGCACACGACGCTGCCGGCAGGGGACTCGTCGATGGCGGCCAACGCGTGTACCGGCGGCTCCAGTTCGGGGTCGGGCACCTCCCGGACCGTCACCGCCGGTCCGGCCAGCGTCCTCGATCCCGGTACGACCTGGTGGACAGCTCCTTCGAGATAGCCGCGCACGCCGTGCTGTTCGACGGCGTCCGCGACCGACGCGGTGGCAAGGGACCTGTAGGCCTCAAGGGTCGCCTCGGAGTAGCTGGTCATATGGGTTCTCCAGTCTTTTTCCCGGGGTCCGGGATCGCGGATCCCGGCTCGGTGCCGAGCGGCACCACGTGCTTCATGACGACGCCGTAGACGAGTGCGCCGAGCAGGGACACGGCCGCGGCGGTCGCGAGGGGGACGAAGTACGAGCCTCCGAAGGCGTCCAGGAGGACGCCGACCACGACCGGGCTGAGCGCCCCGGCGGCGTTGGAGGCGAAGCCCTGAATGCCCGCGAGCGAACCGACGTTGGCCGGGGTCGGCGCGACGTCGGCGGGCAGCGCCCACAGGCTCGACGCGGCGAAGCAGAGCGACGCCTGGGAGACGGCGAGCAGGGCGAGCGCGAGGTAGGCGCTCTCGACGAGTCCGGCGAGGACGATCACGGAGGAGAGGATCAGCCCGGTGACGATGGGGAACTTACGCGCGTACGTGACGCTGCGCCCCTGGTTGATCAGCCGGGTCTGCACCCAGCCGCCGGCCCACTGGGCGGGCATCGACACCAGTGCCGGGATCATCCCGAAGAAGCCGAGCTTGAGCAGATCGAAGTCCCGCTCGTCCACCAGGTAGGACGGGAACCAGGTGATGAAGAAGTACAGCACGAAGGAGAGACAGAAGAAGCCGAGGACCATGCCCCACACCGTGCGGTAGCGGAACAGCTCCTTCCAGGGCATGGCGGGCACCGTCGGGTCCGCCTCGTTCGCGCCGCCCGCGCGGATGTACGCGCGTTCCTCGGCGCCCAGCCTGGGGTGTTCGTCGGGGTCGCGGTAGAACTTCAGCCAGAAGGCGGTGAAGCAGAGACCGACGATCCCCGCGGCGACGAACGAGCCGCGCCAGCCGAGCCAGGCGATCACCACGGTGGTGACGGGCAGCGCGAAGGCGGTGCCCGCCCGGCCGCCGCTGTCGAAGATCGAGGCGGCCATGCCGCGTTCGCGCACCGGGAACCAGCGCGAGACGATCTGTGAACTGGACGGGTACGCGGGCGACTCGACGGCTCCGAGCACCAGGCGTACGAGAAGGAGCACCAAGAATCCGGTGACCGCGCCGACCAGCATGGTGGCGATCGACCAGGCGGCGACGGCGAAGGCCATCATCCGGCGCGGGCCGTAGCGGTCGACCAGCCAGCCGGCGCCGGGCAGGAACGCCGCGTACGTCCAGAAGAACGCGCCGAGCAGCAGCCCGGTCGCGGTCTTGGATATGTCGAGGTCCTTGGTGATGTAGGGCAGTGCCACACCGAGATTGGCGCGGTCCATGTAGTTGATCGTGACGGCCCCGAAGGCCAGCCAGATCATGGTCCATCTGACACGTCCCGCCGGTGTGCCCGGGACGGGTGGGGATACGGTCATGAATGCTCCTCGAACGTGCGTCGTCCGTGCACGTGAGCAGTGGCGGGAGTCATCGGTCGCCGGGGCGGGAGGTGGGGGCTCCCCTGGTTGATCCCGGTGGTGGCGTGAGCGTATGAGTCCGGTATCCCCTGCGTGAAGGGCGAGTTGCACATACGGGTATTCGGAAAACGGATTGCGTCTCATTCGCTTCGGTCGACGGACCTTGTTGCCCGCTGTCGGCTCGCGTACAGCAAGGGGCATGCTGCGACCAGAAGTTCGTCTCGAATGGTTTGTCTCATTCCTCGGAGTCATCGACACGGGGAGTTTCAGTGCCGCTGCCGAGGCCGTTCACCGCTCCCAGCCGCGGGTGAGCATGCATGTGGCGGCGCTGGAGCGGGAGGCCGGGGTGCCGCTCTTCGACCGGAGCAAGCGGCCGGTGCGGCTGACGGAGGCGGGTGAGGTGCTCGCCGGTCACGCCCGCGCGATTCTGTACCGGCTCGGGACGGCGGAGGAGGCGATGGCCACCCGTCGCGATTCGGCCAGGGGTGTCGTGACGCTGGGGAGCTATCCGAGTGCCAGCGCCGCGTTCGTGCCCGGTCTGCTGGAGCATCTCGCGGTGAGCCGGCCGTCCATCAAGGTGGTGCTCGTCGAACGGTCGACGCTGGAGCTGGACTCGGCGCTCTCGCACGGCGAAATAGACATCTACCTGCGGCCCATGGCCCCGCCGGTCGGTGACACGGTGCGGCTGCGGGCGCTCTGGCAGGAGTCCCTGGCGGTCGTCCTGCCGCTCGGGCACCCGCTGGACGAGCTGCCGGACCCGCTTCCCGTCGCGGCCGTCGCGGCGTATCCGCTGATCACCATCGGGCGGCTCGGCTCACCGGACGTGCCCGGTTTCGAGACATACAAGGTCTTCCGGGAGCAGGGTTTCGAGCCGGAGGCCGTACAGGCGACGAACCAGCCGCAGACGCTCGTCTCGCTCGTTCGCAGCCGGCTCGGGGTGGGGGTCACCAACCATCTCGCGGTGTCGACGGCGGACACCAGGGACGTGACGATCCGGCGTCTCGACGCCGCGTGCGGGCGCCGCGTCGCGGTGCACTGGGATGCCAATCGGCCGCTGATTCCGGCGGCGCGTACGCTGTTGAGGGAAATCCTCGAAGCGCCGATTCCGGCCGGTACTCAGCGGCTGACGTAATGCACCCGGGCCGCGCCGGTCAATTCGGATATCGAAGGCGGGGTATTCGGAGAACGAATAACGGGATGCGGGCCGGCACGCGTTTCAACGGCCCGCTTTCACCGCCCCGCTTTCACCGCCCTGGTCTCACCGCCCCGCTTTCGCGGTCCGCCCGCACTCGGCTTCCTCGCCCCACGGCCACCGCGGCATCGGCAGTTTCCCGATGACCTCGCGCACGGCCTCGACGGCGGGTGAGACGACCGGTCCCGCGCGCCACCAGGCGGCGACGGCGCGCTCGCACTGCGGATCGGCGATGGGGACCAGTGCCACGCCCTCGGTGTTCGCGGTCGTCATGGCCAGGCTGTTGGTGATGCCGACGCCAAGTCCGTGGCGTACGAGGGAGATGAGGGTCTGCGGCTGGTTCGTCTGGGCCGCGATGACCGGGTTGAGTCCGGCGTTGGCGAAGGCGAGGTTGGTCTCGTACTGGCGGGCCTGGCCCTCGCCGCTCTCCCCGATGCTGATCACCGGGAGCATCGCGGTCTGCGCGAGGCGTACGCACCCGGCGCGCGCGAGCGGATGGTCGGCGCGGAAGACGGCGACGAGGGGCTCGCGCCAGAGCACCCGGCTGGCGACCAGATCGGAGTTGATGAGCGGATGGAGGGGGCGTATCGCGAGGTCGAGGTCGCCGCTCACGAGATCGGTGCCGAGCGCGACGCTGGGCCCCTCGCGCAGCACGAGCCGCACCTGGGGGTGGGTGATCCGCA
The DNA here is from genome assembly GCF_042714995.1 of Streptomyces sp. NPDC058665. NCBI lineage: Bacteria > Bacillati > Actinomycetota > Actinomycetes > Kitasatosporales > Streptomycetaceae > Streptomyces > Streptomyces sp. NPDC058665. The sequence continues at coordinate 3,504 of NZ_JBHXRX010000018.1, read as the reverse complement.
GGGCGCGTACGGCCAGTGGATAGAGGTACGAGGCCGCGCTCGGGTACGCCCCGAGTCTGACCTGTCCGGAAATCGTCCCTCCGGTGAGATCGGCCAGGACGTTGAGCCGGCGCAGTATCTCCTCGGCGTGCGGCAGCAGCCCGCGGCCCTCGGGAGTGAGGACGGCGGGCTGCACGGAGCGGTCGAGCAGCCGGGTGCCGAGGAGCCGTTCCAGCTCCGCGACATGGCTGCTGACTCTGGGTTGTGAGCGGTAGAGGGCCTTCGCCGCGGCGGAGAATCCGCCATGGTGGGCCACGGCCACAAAGCTGGCGATCCAGTCGATCCGGTAGTGGTAGACGCTCCCGATGTCCATTGAGTCCCCGTCCCTTCACCTAGGTCTTCACCTAGGCAGGGGAGCCTACCTCGCAGGTCACGGGGGCTATGGAGGGTTTGCTCAGCGAATGAACCGATTCACGTAGTCGGCGCCGAGACCATTTTCCGTGTAGTGGGCACGACACATGTCGATCTTTGTGAACGTGTCCTCGTAGCCGGTCTGGACGCCGTTGTCGTCGACATACGCCATCGCCCCGGTGATGTTGAAGAACGTGATCATCTCGTCGCAGTCCGCCGGCACGGCCAGCGTATGGATCTCGCCCGGGGGCTCGTAGACGAAGTGTCCTGCCTCGGCGACCCAGTCGTGCTCGTGGTAGTGCCACTTGCCCTTGATGACGTAGCCGAAGACGACTCCGGGGTGCCGGTGGCGTGAAACGATCCCCGCCGCCGTGACCTTGAGCAGATTGCACCACTGGCCGGTGACGGTGTTGAACATCAGCGGGCGGAACCAGACGTGGGGAGCCTGCGGCACCCAGATCCGGTCGTCGTCGGGCAGGGCGGCGACGGCGATCTCCTCAGGGACCATGGTGGACAGGGGGATCACGGGGCCTTGCGGGTCGGTCATCTTCTCTCCTCCTGGGGGGTGGGGAGCTGGGAGTTCAGGCGGCGAGATAACCGCCGTCGACGGGGAGTACGGCTCCGGTGACGAACCGCGCGTCCTCGCCGCAGAGGAACGTCACGGCGCCGGCCACGTCGGCCGGTTCGCCCCAACGCCCCAGCGGGGTGCGGTCGATGATGCGCCGGGCCACCTCGTCGTCGGCCCGCAGGTCCGCCGTCAGGGCCGTACGGATCCATCCCGGCGCCACCGCGTTGACGCGGATACCGTCCCCGGCCCAGGCGACGGCGAGCGCCTTGGTGAGCTGGGTGATACCGCCCTTGCTGGCCGTGTAGGCGGGCACCCGGGGGCCGCCGAAGAAGCTCAGCATGGAGGCGATGTTGACGACGCAGCCGCCCGAGCGGCGCAGCAGGTCGTGCGAGGCGACGCAGGCGCGCATGGTGCCGGTGAGGTTGACGTCGACGACACGGGCGAAGACCTCGGGTTCGTACTCGCGGCCCCGGGCGATCACACCGGCCGCGTTGACGAGGACGTCGAGCCGCTCGATTCCGCCGAGGAGGTCTTCGAGCGCGCGGTCGTGGGTCAGGTCCATCTCGACTCGGCGGACCGATTCGGGCAGCCTCCCGGCCGCGCCGCCGGCGTCGAGCCCGGCGGCGATGACGCGGGCGCCCGCGGTGGCGAAGCGCTCGGCGACGGCGGCGCCGATGCCGCTGGTGCCGCCGGTGACGACGACCGTGCGCCGGTCCCCGGCCGGGGCGCGCGACGTGTCGTGCGCCCTGTCGCGCTCGCCGTCGTGACCCACCGGTCGCGCAAGGTGCTCCTCGCTCACTGCCATTCCCTCCGCACGGAAACACGACGTTGCGGATCCGATTCCAACAGCTTTCGCGGCACGGAGCCTTCGATCATGCGGGAGGAGGATGACCCCCATTCGATTCCGCCGGTCCGGTCCGGCCCGGGAACGCGGACCGCCCCGGGCACCGTGGGTGATCGGTGTCCGGGGCGGGTGGCCACGGGGGGGCGCCGGGCATCGGGGGCCGGGTCAGCCCCGGTACTGGGCCAGTACGCGGGTGAAGTCCCACGCCGCCTGGCCGACGCCGGAGCAGGTGTCGGCGCCGCCGCCGGTGCACGGCCGGTCGCGGTTGACCGACCAGAAGGTCAGCCGGGCGAGGTGACGCTGCTGCGCGTAGGCGAGGATCGTGCGGAAGTCGGCGACGGTGATGGTCTCGCCGACGTCCGTGACGCCGTTCATCGAGGAGATGCCGGTCTTGCGGTAGGCCTCGTCGTCGCCGTAACCGTAGGCGTTCTTGACCGCGGTCTTCAGGCCCTCGGCCGCGCGGACGGAAAGCGTGCCCATGTTCTGGCCGTTGCCGCCGAAGTTGAACGGCATGATCGTCCAGCTGTCGACCGTGAGGCCGGAGGAGGCCGCGCGGTTGATCAGGCTGGTGTCGGGGCCGTTCTGGCCGGTGCCGAACGTGATGTAGATCTTGATGCCCGGATTGTTGGCCCGGATCGTCTTGAGCGCGTCGACGGTGCGCTGTTGGACGGTGGGGCTGTCGTACGCGGCGGCCTCGATGTCGATGTCGATCGCCTTCAGGCCGTACGCGTTGATGACCTTCTGGTACGCGGCGGCCAGCTCACCCGCGCTGCCGCAGGAGCTCTCCAGCTTGTTGCCGCTCCAGCCGCCGAAGGACGGGATGACGTCGCCGCCACCCGCGCGCACGGTGTTGATGGTCTGCTGGTCCACTCCCCCGGCCAGCGGCCTGCCGCCGTCCCATTGCGGTTCGCAGTACCCGTTGCTGAGAACGAAGGCGAGGGTGAACCACTTGACGCCGGTGGCGTTCTGGACGGTGGTGGGGCTGGGCGGGCTGCCCCAGCCGTTGTAGATGTACGGCGCGACGGCCATGGGCGCGCCGCCGGGGTCGGGGTTGCCGCCGCCGGAGGGCGCGGTCCACTTCTGGTTGGCGGCGCCGGTGCAGCTCCACAGCTGGAGCCTGGTGCCGTTGGCCGAGGTGTTGCCGGTGACGTCCAGGCACTTGTCCGCCTGGGTGTTGACGATGTCGCGGGCCGCCGAGACGGTCCACTGCTGGTTCGCGGCGCCGGTGCACGACCAGAGCTGGAGGACGGAACCGTTCGCCGTGCCGTTGTCCTTGACGTCCAGACACTTGCCCAGCGCGCGGATGGTGCCGTCGGAGGAGACGTCCCACTGCTGGGCGCCGCTGCCGTTGCAGTCGTACAGCTGGACGGCGGCGCCGTTGGCGGAGCTCGCACCCGCCACGTCCACGCACTTGCCGCCGAGACCGGTGATGGTGCCGACGGCCGCGGGTGCCGCGGTGGCCGGTGTCACGGTCATGGTCGAGGCGACGGCCACCAGGGGCATGGCCAGCAGAGCCAGGGGTCTGAGGTGCTTCCAGGGGCTGAACGAGGCTGTCATACGGGGTCACCGTCCACTTCTGGTGGGGCGGCTCACCGGGTCCGCCCGGTGGCCGGTTCGCCCCCGGGCGCCGGACAGGGCGGGGGGGGGGCGGAGGGGGGCCCCGGCAACGTACCACTACCCCCGCCCCGCCCCGGGGGCCGCG